>CALAWM010000001.1 GCA_937895315.1 uncultured Caryophanales bacterium
GGTAAGGTTTGGGGAATAGACAATACGGGCAGGTTGATATTGATATTTAGTGCCTTTTTGCGACTTTTTAACAAAATCAGCCATTGCTTTAATACCTAAAGAGGCTCCTAAGGCATCAAGGTCAGTGTCAGTATGGGTCATAATTAAAACGTTTTTGGCTTCACGAATATGACGGAAAATTGTATCGGCATATAAACGAATCGCTGTTTTATTTCTTTTTTCAGCTTGCGATGTTGCGCCACCAATAAATTCACTTTCTTCACCGTGCCGGGCAATAACAACTTGGTCACCACCACGCGCCATTGCCGTATCAATTGCATTTAACACAAGTTCATTTAATTTAACAACATCAAAGAATTTATGCGCAAAAGCCATCGATAATGAAATTTGGTAGTCCATATTCGCGGTGCGATCTTTGATTTTTTGAAGTAATGAGAATTTATCTTTATAAAGCATTTCAAAGCGTTCACGATTCAAAATAAGCATATAAGCATCTTCTCTAAATTGCCGGGCAAGGACTCCGAAACTTGAGAAGTAATCAGCGATCAAGCCGTGGACAGTACTAAAGACGGGGTTACTATTTTCACCTTTAACAACGATATCGACGAAGTTATCAATCATTACCATCCCCAGTACTGGGGCATTCTTTTGGTTATCATTGAAGATACTTTCAAATTCGGTAACGTCTTTAAATAAGAAAATACCCCCTTTAGTTAAATATTTAACTTCATAGGTCCGAAGTTCAATTTCAATTTTAATCGTGTCGTCAATATTATCGGCAATCGCTTCACTTAATTCGACAAGACGTTGTAATTCACTCCGCCACGTTAAGATGTTTTGGTCAATAATATTTAAGCGCCGTTCTTTAAAAAGTTCACTAGCCCAGGTGACATTGAAGTGTTCATCAACCACCACTAGTCCAAGCATGCCAAAGTTATAGGCTTCTTTAACGTCTCCACCCAAAACAGAAACTAATTCAAAGGTATTCTTTTTACGGATTGATCCGATACTGAGTGTAATCAATACAAAAGCGATGACATTAACAAGAACAAGCGAACCACTAAAAATGAAAACAATAAGAGGAGTAAAGAAATCGCCAATGTTAAATATGTTAATTGCATAGGCTAAATTTACAAATAAAAGTAGAAGAATTTCCAGTATGGCTAGTATAATAGCCCTATTCCGTAGTTTTTTAATCGCTTTAATCATGAGTACACCTCTTGTTCTTTTGTAATTATACAACAAAAAAGGTATTCTTAATACCTTTCATGTATATAAGGGTCAAATTTGTGTACTTTATGCTGAAGTTCCACCGAAAGAACTAGTAATATATTCCATAATTAAGCGGAAAACTTCACCAATTTTCGGGATAGCATCAATAAAAGGATTGATTGATAAAGCAATTGCTAAAACATTTAAGCCAAGGCCAATTAATACGACGATAAGGGCAAATCCGCGCACTCTAATCGCTCCTAGAATTCCCCAAAGTAAGCCAGGGAGAACAATCAGAATGACTAAAAGCGCTAAAAGGGTATTGTAAGTAATCGCCGCATAGGTAAATAAAAGGGCAGGAATTGCCGTAAAGTAGGCAGCGTATTTAAAACTAAAGCGCCGACGATAAAAACGAAGTTGTTTTTGTAACTCTTTTTCCGGCAATAGTTCATATTTTCCGTTATAACGAAGTTTTTCGGATAATGTTTTACGCTTTTGTTCGCGTTCAAGTTTCTTTTTTTCTTTCGCAGAAAGAGCGGGAGCTTTTTCTTCCACCGCTTCTACTTTAACTTCTTCTTTAACTTCTTCCGTTTTATTTACTTCGCTCATGATATTTTCCTACTTACAAAATAGCACAAAATCTTTATATGTAAAGATTATATACTTGAGAATCGTTTAAAAATGATCCATATGTTCGACTTGCATAATTTGCGATGTCCAACTGAAAATCACATTAAATGCCCCGATGATGGAAAAGGGGACGGAAAAGATAAGGGCAACAATAAATAAAATGATACTTGATTCACGATTTCTTCGCACTCTAAAAAGGAGAATCATTAAAAATAATCCTTGTAAAATGAAGAAAATCATTAAAGCCAAGGTAATATTAATTAAAACAGTTATCGCAATCAAAACACCGTGATTTAGGTTTTGATTTAAGAAAAATAAACTTGTTAAAGATCCGCCGAGTAAGAGTAGATAAACATATCCAGTAAACTTCGGTAATCTAAAATGTAAGCCAGTGAAGGGGCGATCAAGTGTCAATTCAAAGGCATAACGAATGACTAAGTGAATTAAAACGTGGGTGAATAAAACTTCAACAATAGCAAGGGTCATAACATAAGGAATTACACTATTTATAAAGATAAACCGTGCATTTTCCGCATATATTGAACCGTGGTTTAAATTAAAAATAGTGGAAAGCTGTTCGAAATAGTGTGGGAATTCAATACTATAATCAAAGACTAGATCCTTAATAAAGTAGAAAACACCGGTCATTAAAAATGCCAAAAACATTTCGGCGCCAATAACAATCAT
>CALAWM010000002.1 GCA_937895315.1 uncultured Caryophanales bacterium
GTGGAAATTTTAACTAGTATGGGATGGCACGAATGGGCTGATCATATGATGTGTTTAGACCGCTTTGGCTTTAGTGCGCCCCAAAAAGATATTTTAGATCATCTTAAATATACGGCCGAAACGTTAGCCCGCATTGTCGAAGGACACATTGATCCTTCAACTTTAAAGGCTAATGAAACCCTTTATAGCGGGACAGACGAAAGCAAATTACCGCCAGTGATTCCTGGTTTAGATGAAGAAGCACCCGAAGAATTATTAACGGTGCCCGAAGAATTCGCTGAAGATTTCATCAATGATCCGGAAGTAACTGCCGAAAAAGTGGAAGATGACGAAAAAGACCATCAACCAAAGAAAAAAGGCAAAAAATAAATATTAGTAATTAATTAGTAGTTATTTTCGATAAAAGGTGGCAAGTCCACCTTTTTTTATTTGTGTATTATCTTCCTTTATGTCAAAATGATATATAGCGTGGAGGGGTATTTTTATGCCTTATTGTCAATATTGTGGAAATGAAGTTGGAAGTGATCATCGCTTTTGTTCAAGATGTGGAAAAGAACTTGCCCTAAAAAACAGTGAATCTACTACCGAAAATAATAAGATGAGTGAAGCTTATGTTTTAGGAGTAGTTGGCATCGCCCTTATTTTCTTCTTTTTCCCCGCCGCCCCGCTTGTATCGTCAATTGGCCTATATAAAGCGGATAAAACCAATGATGAAAAAGCATTTAAACTTTGTTTAGTGGGCACAATTGTCTCAATATTGATGATTGTTGTCCCGCTTTCATTGTATATTCTATATATTTTAAGTTTAATGTTGTAATTTTATTACTACTTATGGCGATATAATATTGTTTTTTTTGAACGCTCTTATTGAATTAAGAGTTTTGTTCCGTTATAATAATAACGAGGTAATTTATGGCAGAGTATGTTTACATTCAAAACTATAACAAAAAAGGGACTATGGGTATTTCCCACCTTGTTTTTGACCAAATCGCTGAAATTGCCACGAATGAAGTAGCGGGAGCGACTGTTAGTCAACGTGAAAAGAGTCTTTACTCCCTATTTAAACCCGTACAATGCACAATTCGTAACGGAATGGTTACGGTAAAAATTTCCGTCAAGGTTAATCCCCGGACTAATGTTAAAGAAGTCGCCCGAGAAGTACAAGAAAACGTTGCCACCCAACTAAACTTAATGACCGAACTCATTCCTTTTAATATAAGTGTCGAAGTAATCGACGTTGGCTAGGTCATGAAAAAAGAAAAATCACCCAAAAATGTTAATCGTAATTTAAGACGAGCACTAACATTTTTTTTATTTATCCCTTTATTATCGAACTTAATTGGTAATTTCATCGGCATCAGCAGCCATTATACGTTTTATTATTATGGTTACAACAGTGTAGCAATTATTTCGCGCCTTCTAGAAGACACTATCACGAATGTTGGTTGGCGCATCTTTACCCTTGGTATGCTAACGATGATTACTAGTGCGCTTATGTATTTACTATATGCGAAAGCCAAAAAAGGAAAACTTTATGCTTTTATCATTGGTTTTGTGCTTTATGCTGTTGATTTTAGCCTTGTTTTTAGTATTCATTATTATGAAGGAGCGACCGGAATTATCGTTTCGAATTTCATTCACTTAATGATTTTGTTATACTTTGTCGTGGTAGGATTACTATTCTTACTTAAAAATCCCCGCTGGAGGACTCGCTATGATTACGCGTAATAAAAGTCATGAAATCGCAGTAAGTGCATTATATGCGATGTTAATTAAGATCAAGAACAATCAACCAATTGAATTTAGCGAAGTGGTCAGCACGATTAGTGAAACACCATACGACGAATTACCGCTTTTCTTAAAAGAAACGCTTTTATATTCTTTAAAACATTATGATGAAATTATTAAAAACATTACACCGCATTTAAAAGACTGGAAGTTTTTGCGCTTAAATCTTGTGACTCAGGCTATTCTTATTTACTCTTATGCCCATTATTACTATATTGGTAATGTAAATAAAGCTGTTGTCATTAATATTGCCGTCAAACTCGCTAAACTCTATTTAGTAGAAGATGACTACAAATTCATTAATGGCGTCCTTGATGGAGCCCTTAAGTAATGCGCGAAGTCTTAACAATTAGTAAACTTAATGCATATGTTAAAAATATAATCCATGAAGATCCCTTTTTAGCATTTGTTGAGGTGCGCGGCGAAATTATTAACTTAAAACGCTACAATAATGCTGCTTACTTTACCTTAAAAGAAGGTGATCTTGCGCGAATTAGTGCGGTTACCTTCAATATTCGCTCTTTTCCCACGACTTTAAAAGACGGAGATGAAGTCTTAGTTCGCGGCCGAATCAGCGTTTATGAAAAAAGCGGAACTTACCAAATCATTTGTCATGAAGTAAATTATTATGGTTTGGGCGCCAAACTTGTTGCCCTGGCTGAGTTAAAAGTAAAACTTGAGAAGATGGGTCTATTTAGTGCTGATAAAAAACGTCCGTTACCAAAATTTCCCCGTGTTATCGGTATAATCACCCCTAAAGATAGCGCTGCACAAAGCGATTTGATAACAAATATTGCAAGACGCTAC
>CALAWM010000003.1 GCA_937895315.1 uncultured Caryophanales bacterium
TTTTTAAAGATTTCAATATATCGGGAACAACTACATTCCCGCCCGATAAGGTCAACACACCCGGATTTTATCGCCGCCGCCGCTATTGTTGCCGCACACCATTCATCATTATATTGCATTTTATAACCACGCGGCAACGGGGAAACACTGTTGTATATGTCTATGATTTCTTTAAAACTCCCGTCTTTTTCGTTCTTGCCTACCCAACCTTGCATGACGGAAACTATACTATTTGCAGAACAACTCATAATATCACCCCTTCTTTTAGTATCCGGTCAATTTCTGCTATTTCGTCAGTTGTTGCGGGTATTCCGGTTAACCGAATTTCATCAACTTGCGTAAACCCTGTTAACGTTGATAATGTTCTAGTAACATTCGACGGATACCCAAATACTTGACCGAATGAAGAAGGTAGACTTTGAATCGGACGGTCAATTATTAAATACGGGTATTGCGGCATAAAGAAAGAAGCAAATGGGGAACTTGCCGCCCCTTTACTAACATGAAATTGACTGTTTGCCACACTTTTTGCGGTTGCTAAAACTGTCCCGGCAGTTGCTAGAGCAGTTCCCCCGCTTGTTGCTAACCCTCCCGCTAATCCCAATCCGGTCAATAATAAACCGGACGCAAATTGCGCGGCATTGGTGGAATTTATAGGGATTTCAACCCCAATTTTTCCGTCAAATGAGTATAACAATTGGTCGTTCGCCCATATTTGGGCGATTGTTGCCCCTGTTGTTATATCAACAACGTAAACAACTTTTAGTGTTCTTCCCATAAAATCATTAGTATTTAAATCTTTTATTCCAATATAGGGAAGATAAATTGATATTTTAGTATATGGTTCATAATCCATAGCAGAACCAAAGTATTCCTCAATGTCTATTTCACCGAGATTAAATTTACAGTTATATGCACTTCCGATAGCACTAGCGGCAATTTCAGTATCAACGTTTCCTAATAAAATTGTTGCCGCCGATAAATTTTCAGAATCATAAGATAACGAAAAAGGAAACATTCGACAACTTACAAAAGCCTCCATTGGGTCATTAAACAACAATTTTATATTATCCATAAATGTTGAAGTCCAAAGATAGTTTGATAAACTATTCAACGTTGATTGTGACACCGCGTAATGTCGGTTAAAATTACTAATAGAAGTTATAGCGGGGGTTTCATCGGTTATAGCATCGCTAGTATTATCACCCGTTCCATTGCCGCCGCCCGTTTCGTTTGTGGGTTGTCCGTTTGGGTCATAATCGGGAAAATCGGGAGTGTTAGCATTTAACGCTTCTGTTTGTGTAAATGTCCACGGGTAATTTAATTCGTTCAACACAAATTTTATTGACGCTAAATTATCAAACAAAACAACAGTCTTTGCTGATGTTGGATGTCCCCCACCTGACCAATCATAACC
>CALAWM010000004.1 GCA_937895315.1 uncultured Caryophanales bacterium
AAGAATATCGGTCTCCTTTAAATGAAGTTCTAAATATTTAGCGTAATGTTCAATGATTTCGGGTGTGGCAGGGAATACCCCAGCATTATTTTTAATGCTATAGATTACTGATTTCTTATATTTCTTCGTTATCCCAAGCCTAATCTTTTCATAGTTATTTAGTGCACTTATTTCCACTGCGCCAAAACGAATCGCGGCAAAGGGTTCTCCTTTTAATATCGCGCTTTCTAAGGTATTATTCCCTTTTTGCATAGTGATCGCTTTATGGCGACCAATTTTATCAGTGCGCGGTTTTATTTTGAATAGTTTATAACGGACAACAGAAAAAGAACTTTTCAAAAATTCCCATATATAAGATCTTCGTGTTCGTTTCATAGTTTAATAATACACTATTTATCAATTACATTTTTAAAAATGTAACTTGCAATCGCTAAACCATAAGCTGGCGGTACAAAAGGACTACTTCCAGGACGTATGCCTTTATTTTCTAATGGTAATTCATTTGAGGTTACTACTACGAGACCCTTAAGTCCTTCTTGACGCAAAACATAACGGACCTTTTTGGCAAGTGGACATCCTTCCGTTTTTTCAATGGTTGTAATATGTACTTTGGTCGGGTCAAGGCGATTACCGGCACCCATTGCACTTATTAACGGGAGGCTATTTTTCATGCTATAAATAATAAGTGCCATTTTATCTTCAAAACTATCAATCGCATCAACAATAAAATCATAGTCTTCTAATCTAAATTCTTTGATGTTTTCTTTTGTTAACGACGCAAAAACGGCATTAATTGTGCAATTTGCATTTATTTCCAGCATTCTTTTTTTGGCGGCTTCTACCTTTGGTTGTCCCAAAAATGGCATTGTCGAAATTAGTTGGCGATTTAGATTTGACTCTTCAACGACATCATGATCGACAATTGTAAAATTATTGAATCCAGACCGGACAAGGGCTTCAAGCGCTTGGCCGCCAACTCCCCCGACACCAAAAATAATGATTTTCTTTTTACTTAATTTGGCAAACTTTTCTTCACCAATAATTTGGATGGTTCGTGAATATGCTTTATTTGACATTTAAAAATTCCTTTACTTCTGCGGTATATAACTCTTTATTCTTTAAGTAGCTTTCACAGTGGGCAGCCCCGGCAAAGGCAACTAGTTTTTTGGGGGTTGTTACTGCTTTATAATTTTTGACGGACATGTTGAAGGGAACAAAACGGTCATCGGTCCCGTGAATAAAAAGAATAGGCACCATTGTGTTCTTTTTTAATTCTTTGGTAACTTTTACTTTATTGACATTAAATCCTGCGAATAATCTAGCAAATAAATTTATTCCCCAAATTAAAACACGCGGTCTTATTTTTACGAGTCTCTTGCCGGCATAAAGTAAGACACCATTAGTTCTTGAATATCCGCAGTCAGCAATAACTCCTTTAAATGTTTTAGGAAGGTTTGGTAAGCCTGTCACTAGTAAGCTCGTAGCCGCACCCATCGATATGCCATGAAGATATATGTCTTTTTTGCCTTCATAACGATTATTTATGTGAAATATCCATTCACGGACGTCAAATCTTTCCATCGCCCCCAGGGTTGAATACATTCCTTCACTATTCCCGGTTGCTCTTTGATCAATAATTAATAGATTAACTTTTAAATCATGATATAAATCTCCAAGGTAGCCAATGTCTCTCATGCCAGTTGAATAGTATCCATGAACAAAGATGACTACTTTATCACTTTTTGGGTTTTCAAAAAGATTCCCTCTAAGCACAACATTATTCGAAACTATTTTCAATTCAATATGTTTTTTCTCGGCGAACATTTTTTGGGTCTTTTCAATTTCTTCGGTGTGTTGATTAAATCCTTCGCCAAAAAAGGGTTTTAAATATACTTGTTTTTTGGTGATTGGTCTTCTAAATAATAATCCAAAGGTGATTGTGACAAACCACACATAAGTTGATATCACTAAGAAGACTAATATTGCAAGACTAATAAATACCCATTCCATACTATTATTATAACGATTTTTTTGAATAAAAAAGAGGGTATATTTTATTACCCTCTTTATTTGTATTAAATACTAATGATTATTTAACTTTTACTTTTTTCAAGACGGTATATTTTGAGATACCACCATCTAAATCGAGTTTAATTGGCTTTTCAATTAATGGGATTAAATATTCTCTAAATAATTTACCGCCATTATTAACGTCATGAATTAATTCAGGGGACATTTTGTGTTCAACGTTGGCAATACCCCGTAAGTTTTTAAGTTTATAACTAACTTTGTATTTATCACCTGGTTTCCGTTCAATAATGACCATAACACCAGTTTTTCCGGAGACAATCTTTTTGACCGCCATTGTAGAAACTTTAATTGCTTCTTTTTGATCGGTTTCGGTAATTGCTAAGGTACCGGCTCTTTGGAGCAGACTAAATTCAATTGGTCTAGTTGAATATCCTAATCTTTCTTCAACAATACCTGCTAATTGACTAGCAAAGCCACCTAGTTGCATGTGTCCGAATGAGTCGACTGCTTTATCCTTGGCAGGCATTTGGGTTTCAATACCTTCACTAACGACAAATAATGCTCTTTTTTTACTTTCGTAAACTTCTTTTGCTTTGACTAGGAATTCTTCTAGGTCAAATTTTTCTTCAGGAAGGTAAATGTAGTCTGGTTTAAGTTCTGGATCTTGAATAACACTTGCGGCAGCAGTAAGCCAACCGGCGTGACGTCCCATAACTTCAACAATAACAAACTTTGATTTTTTATAAACACGATTATCAAGGGCAATGTCTTGAATACTTTGCACAACATACCGAGCAGCACTTGGATATCCTAAACAGTGATCCGTGAATGCGAGATCATTATCAACAGTTTTTGGAATACCAATAACTTTGCAATCAACATTTGCTTTACGGAAAAATGTCGATAATTTGTAGCAAGTATCCATAGAGTCATTACCACCATTAACGAGCATATATCCGATATTATGTTTTTGCACAGTTTTTAAGATTTTTTGATAATCTTCGTGGTTAATATCTCCTGACAATTTATAGCGGGTTGTACCTAAAGCGGCAGCTGGTGTTTGTTTTAAAAGTTCAATTTGCGCTTCATCTTCCTTACGAATATCAATTAAATTGTCATTTAACAAGCCTTCAATTCCATTTAAACTACCAAAGATTCCGTCAATATGTTCGGTTTGGCGTTTGGCTTCTTTAATTACGCCATAGAAGGATGTGTTAATAATTGCGGTTGGTCCGCCTGATTGAAAGTACACTAACGATTTTTTCATTTTTTTCTCCTTTAATACGTTGAAATTATAACATAAGGTATAACTAAAAACTATCAATAGCCCGTAAAGTTGACACTAGGTTATCAACGCGTTTATTGGCTTCGGTTGCATTAATTCTTTTACTTAAAAAGTCATGGATGATCTTCGCAGTTTCGATTGCGCCTTCTTTTGTCATACCACGTGTGGTAACGGCCGCAAATCCAAGCCTAATCCCCGATGTTGTATTTGGTCTTTCATCATCTTTTGGTAGCATATTCTTATTTGTAGTAATTTTAATGGTTTCAAGTAATGCTTCAGCATCTTTACCAGTAATTCCATATGATTTCTTTGTATTTAATAAAAATAGGTGCGTTTCGGTCTTACTTGCTTCCGCGCCAAGTTTGATAAATGTTTCAGAAGCGGTTTTTGTATTTTCAACCACTTGAGCGATATACTTTTTGAATTCAGGTTGCAAGGCTTCATAAAAACTTTGAGCTTTCGCGCCAATAATATTTTCAAGTGGTCCACCTTGCATACCAGGGAAACACATAAAGTTAACCTTTTTAATAATCTCTTCACTATTGGTCAAAATGATTCCGCCCCTTGGTCCTCTTAATGTTTTATGGGTGGTGGAAGTAACAATGTCGGCATACGGAAACGGGCTTGGGTGTGCCCCACCTGCAATTAATCCCGCGATGTGTGCCATATCTACCATGAAATAAGCACCAACTTCCTTAGCAATTGATCCGATAGTTGCAAAATCGATAATATATGGGTAAGCGCTGAATCCTGCAAGAATTAATTTTGGCTTAATTTCAAGCGCTTTCTCCCGTAAGGCTTCATAGTCAATTGTGCCATCATCTTTTAGACCATAATGGTACACATCGTAGTGTTTTGATGAAAAGTTCACTGGACTACCATGTGTTAAGTGCCCTCCTTCATTAAGGGAAAGAGTTAAAATCTTATCACCTAAATTAAGGACACTAGCGTAAGCAATCATGTTTGCGCTTGATCCACTATGCGGTTGCACGTTTGCGTAATTGACTCCAAACAGTTCTTTAAGTAAATCTATCGCTGTCTGTTCAATTTCATCAATATAATGGCATCCGCCATAATATCTTTTTCCGGGATATCCTTCAGCATATTTATTTGTTAGGATTGAACCTGCTAACTTTCTAACCTTTTCACTCGTAAAGTTTTCACTAGCGATAAGTTCTAATCCTTCATTTTGTCGTTTTTTCTCTAATTCAACTAATTCAAATAGTTTTTTCATATTTCTAGCCTCCTATTCCTATAAATTATAGACTAATCTATATAGATTATGGGTCTTTATTGACTTTTATTTTATTTTTCGTGAAAATGTATACATGCATAATAAAGCACACGCTATATATAATACTGATTTGGCCCATAGAGGGCTACATAATAACACTGCAGACGAAAACTCAATGGCCGCTTTTAAACTTGCGGTAGAAAACGGTTTCGGTATTGAATTGGATGTCCATGTTACAAAGGATAACTATGTAGTGGTTATGCATGATCTTTCAACATTAAGAACAACAGGTATTGATTTAAAGCTGACTGAAGTGAATTATGAAGACTTAAACGAGGTGAAACTTTTAATTACCAAGGAAAACATCCCCCTTCTTAAGGATGTATTAACTATGGTTGATGGCAAAGTTCCAGTCTTAATTGAACTCAAGGCGGAAAATAACGTTCCAGATAACCTAATTTCTGAAGTTATTAAAGTCGTTGACGAGTTTAAACACCACGGAAATCTTGCGGTACAAGCATTTAATCCTTATGTCGTTAAAAACCTGAAAAAAGCCAAAATTGGCGTACCTGTGGGACAATTGATGAGTGATAACCTGCCCGGACAATCAAAATTTGTTCACTTCATGTATCGTTCGTTACTAGTTCTTTCAGTTTCAAAACCGGATTTTTTTAACTATGAAGTAAAATATATAGCGAAAAGAAGAATTCAACGTCGACGTAAACGAATTCCATTGATTACGTGGACTATAGACACTGATGAAAAGTATAATTACGCTCAAAAATATGCCGATAATTGCATATTTGAATTAATAGATATCAAAAAGGAGTAACTATTATGAATCTGAAGCTGAATCAAAAGCGCACATACCTTGTTGGTCTGGCGTTTATGTCGATTATTTTATTTTGGACGACTTATGATACCCTCATTGCAAAGATGTTAGTTGATAATTTTGGACTAAATCAAACTGCATCAGGGATTATTATGGCCTTAGACAATGTTTTAGCGCTATTTCTGCTTCCGCTTTTTGGAAGACTTAGTGATAAAACTAAAACAAGATTTGGAAAACGCACGCCATTTATTATTGTTGGCACAATTTTTGCTGCCATCTTATTTGTAGGTGTTGCATTCTTTGATCTTTTCCAACAAAAGGCGGTTGCTGACTTTGGGTTCACCCAAATTACAAGTATTGGCACACCAGAAAATCCGTTATATCAATACTTTATTAATGGCGTTCCTTTCACAAACAACGTAAAATCAGCACTCGCGGCTGAAAGAGCAGCAAAAATTCTTGCTGATGTTACGCTGAAAAATCCTCTTATGCTTGTTGGATTTATTGTTGTTTTATTCTTTGTACTATTAGCAATGGGCATCTATCGTAGCCCAGCGGTTAGTTTGATGCCTGACGTTACACCAAAACCATTACGTAGTAAAGCAAATGCTATTATTAATCTCCTTGGAACGCTTGGTGGCGGTATTTCCTACATCCTCGTTGCTGTATTAGCAAGCACCGCAATGATGGCTAAAGTTGGCTATGTGTTAGTTTTTGCGGTTACCGGACTTCTCATGTTAATTATGATTGCTGTCTTTGTTTTGACTGTTAAGGAAAACAAATGGGTCGCGGAAATGCTTGAAATTACAAAAGAATACAATCTTGATTCATTAAATATTGATGAAGAAGGCGTTGATATGACCCAACATGGTGATCAAGAAAAAATGCCAAAGGATGTTCGCCGTTCCTTCATCTTAATACTTATGGCAGTTGTCTTATGGTTTATGGCATATAACGCCGCCACAAGTAAGTTTTCCGTTTATGCATTTAACCACTTACACTTAGAATCATTTAGTATTCCACCACTAATTGCGACTGTTAGTGCAACCATTGCCTTTATTCCAATTGGTATCATCTCTCAAAAAATTGGTCGTAGAAAAATGATTTTAATTGGGATTAGTGTTTTAGCTATATCATTTGTTGGTGCAATCTTTATCGTTTCCGAATCTAAAGTATTAATGTACGTTATTATGGCACTTGTCGGTATTAGCTGGGCAGCCATTAACGTTAATAGTTATCCAATGGTTGTGGAAATGTCAAAACACGGCAATATCGGCGTATATACTGGTTATTATTACACTGCTAGCATGGGCGCGATGATTATTACCCCTATATTATCCGGGGCAATTATGGACTTCACACAATATTATCCTTCATTATTCATTTATAGCGCAGCCTTTATGGTTTTAGCATTTATTCCAATGTGGTTTGTTAAACACGGCGAACCAGTAAATATTGAACCAATCGCAAAGGTTGAAGAACCTGTTACGGAAGAAAATGGCGATAACATTTAATAAACCCAAAAAACTATTCTTATTGGATCAAGATGGGACCCTTTACAAAGGGAAACATCTTTTTCCATATACAAAAGACTTTCTTAAATCAATCAGAGATAGCGGTGCAAACTATTTATTCATCACTAATAACTCATCAAGAAGCACTAAAGATTACGTTGAAAAGATGGCAAAGTTTGGTATAAAGGCAAAAGAAGAAGATTTTTATACTTCTTCACATGCAACGATGGACTATATCAAACATTATCACCCTGATTTGCCGGTGTATTTAGTCGGAACTATGGCACTCTCAAGGGAGTTTTTAGAAAATGGCATCAAATTAACCGATAAAGTTAGTGAGGCAAAAGTGGCCGTATTAAGTTATGATACTGAGCTAAATTATACAAAACTCACGGCACTGTGCGACATCTTGGCAAATAAGGATGCAATTTACCTGGCTACAAACCCTGATCTTGATTGCCCATCCGAAGATGGATATCTACCCGACTGTGGAAGTTTCGCGATGATGATTTATAACGCTACGGGTCGTAATCCCTTATTCTTAGGAAAACCCCGAAAACTCTTTGTCGATTCAATATTAGAACATTACAACTTAAAACCTGAAGACTTAGTAATTGTTGGCGACCGACTTTATACTGACATTGCTATGGGTACAAATTCTGCAGTTGATACCATTCTTGTCTTAAGCGGCGAAGCAACATTAAAAGACGTCGAAACATCACCATACAAACCAACATATATCGCAAATAGCGTATTTGATATTTTTAACTAAAGTTAATAATTACTATAAGCAATCCCTTTTTATTTAATAGAAATTAAATGCCATTTAAAAATAATGATATAATAAACTTTCAAGCGAGGGGGAAGGCTATGAAAAAGAAGAAAACGATGGTTAGCTTGTGGGGAGACCACATAGTTATTTCATCCTTATTTATCGGCCTAGCGATTAGTCTTGTCTTTGTGGCAATCACTTTTGGCATTATTGAAATATTAGCAATCTATAATTCCGCAATTGCCAGTAACAAAAAAGACCTAATTTATGGCTTTGGCACACTTTCAGTCTTAATTGCATTCATTATTAATAATTTTTGGATTAAACCACAACGAAACATCATTGCAAAAGTTGAGGAAAAACCAATAGAAAATCCTGAGGTTAAAGAATAATTATGGTAATTACTTTAACTTTAATCTTACAAATGTTGGGAATCGCCCTCTTAATGACGATTCTTTACGTTATTATCGGTATTATTCCGGGCACTGATGAAACTAGTGTTTTAGTGCCAATGACCGTTATTCTTGTGTCTTTAAAACTTGACCCACTACTTATTATGACCGGCTTTATTGCCGCGGTCGTAACCTTAAATATCACAGACTCCATACCGACGGCGATTACTTCGATACCCGGTGGCGTTATGTCAACCCCACTTGTTGGACCTAGTCAAACCCTTAAAAAGCACGGTTATACTTCTTATAGCGTGCAATGGATGATGATTGGGTCATTAATCGGTGTCTTGGTAAGTTTACCAATCGCCTTGGCTTTTTGGGGAATATTTGAATTTATTTCCGTGCAAACCGGAATGCAAGTAAGTAACTTCATTAAACAATATAACGAATATATCTTCCTTGGTGGTGCCATTCTTATGAGCATGACAAGTAAGAAAAAATGGGTTGGCTTATTAACTATCATTCCTTTTGGATTTGCTACCGCCTTTTTAAGAAATCCGAGTTTAGTAATTGAAGGTACATTATTAAACTTTTTAGTGGCCGGACGTAAACTATCAATGACTCCATTCTTTTTAAGTATTACTACTGGACCACTTGTCTATGGTCTCTTCGAATTACTTTTCCCTTCTGTCTTTAAAAAACAAAAGGTTGAAGGAAAAATGACAGTGTTACTTGAACAAGATATTAAGAAAGTAAAAACCGGCACCAAGAAAGTTGTGCGAAAAACGGCAATTTCTAGTGCTTTAGGTAGTTTATTATTTTTCTTGTCACCAGTCGGTGTCACGATGATGCTTGGCGAATTCGCTACTCGGGATGAAAAAGACGAGGTGCAACAAGCAATTCAAGGTGTTGCTGTTGTAAACGGTATCTCAAGCGCAACTTATCTTGCTGGTATCCTTATTTCCCTTTTCGTTTTTGCTTTCCCTATTTCTCCAGCCGCCCTTGGTCCTGGATCAGTTATTTTTAATGCTGGCGCGAATGGGGTTGATGGTACATTTATTCAATTTGGTAATTCAGGATTAACTTTACCTAAAGGTAATCTATTAGTAGCCATCATAATTGGTATTGTTGTTGGTGTTAGCATCAGCGTATTTCTCGGCATGAAATATTCCCGGAAGATGACCGAACTTGTCTTTAAATATATTGCCCAAGAAACAGTATTAATCTTCTTATTCTCAATTATTGCTCTTCTATCCTTTGCTGAAGCCGGGGTATATGGCTTAATTATTGTCCTTGCGGTTGGCTTATTCAGCGGTTGGCTCAATAAAAAAGGTGCAGGATATGGGGTCCAATTCATGGCGCTTTACGCCGGCGGATTATTTATTACTTTACTAAAGGCGCTTTTCTAGGTACTACATATGGACGGAAAAGCTCTTGCAAAAATCATTTTAATAGGCGAACACTCAGTAGTGTATGGTCACCCCGCCATTGCCATCCCTTTTTATGCTTTACGTAGTGAAGTCGTATTAACTCCTCATCATGAATTTGTCTTTGACACAAAATATTATGAAGGTCCTGTTGCTGATGTCGTTTATGAATTACGTGGTCTCGTTGCCTTATTAAACGCCTTAAAAGAACGTTATAAAACAATTACCCCGGTCATCATTAGCATTCGTTCAAATCTTCCCGAAAAAAGTGGATTAGGATCAAGCGCCAGTGTCGCTAAAGCCTTGATTGATGCCTTTAACAATTTCTTTAAATTAGGGATGAGCCGTGAACAATATTTTGAATTACTAAAAATTAGTGAAAACATTTATCACCAAAAAGCGAGTGGGATTGATGCATCAACCATTGTCTATGAAAAGCCAATTGTGTATCAAAACCCCCACATTTCCCCGATAAATCTAAATATTGACGGCTATTTAGTCGCCTTTTATTCAAATACAAATAGTGCAACCCGTGACGCAGTCGTTCACGTCAGCACCCACCCTTTCCGTGATATTCACATCAACGGTTTAGGGGCTATTACTGCCAACGCCAAATGGGCGCTTGAACATAACAACATCGAGGTTCTTAGCGAAATGTTTAACGCAAGCCATGAATATTTACGCGCTTTAGGTATTTCCACTCCCGCTTTAGAAATATTGCGCGAAGAAATATTTAAATGCGGGGCACTCGGCGTAAAAATCACCGGAGGAGGAATGGGCGGCTGTCTAATTGCGCTTTTTAAAGATGAACAAAAAGCCAAAGAAGCACAACTCTCACTTGAAAACTATCCATCGTGGATGGTAAACTTAAGATTATTAACATGAAATCAAAACGCGCTAATGTAAACATTGCTTTGCTCAAATACTGGGGCAAAAAAGATCAAAAGATTAATCTCCCGCATCAAACGAGTGTCTCGGTAACCGCGGATATATTTTATACACGGACTAATGTTGAAATTGATGAAAAATTAATTCGCGATAAAGTTATGCTCGATGGAAAAGAATTAACCGGGCTTCAATATACTAGAGTAGTTCAACATTTAAGTACAATGCGTGAATATTTCAAACGAAAAGAATTTTGTGTTGTCACTTCCGTCAATAACGTTTATGTCCGGGCCGGCTATGCCTCAAGCGCTAGTTCGTTTGCGGCCTTAACTGCTGCCTATGTCGACGCAATTGGGGCGAAAGTAAATGAAAAAGAACTTTCACAAATTGCCCGTTTAGGAAGCGGCAGTGCCACACGCTCAATTCATGGTGGCTTTGTGGTCTGGCATCAAGGTCATGACCATGAATCAAGTTTCGCCGAAAAATTACCTATTGAATGGCCTGAATTTAGAATGCTTTTCACCATTATTGATCCAAGTGTAAAACGTATTTCTAGTCGGATTGGTATGCAAATTACAATTGAGAAAGCCCCATCATATGACATTTATGTCCGGCAAAGTAATGACCTTGTCGCACCAATGATTGATGCCTTAATGAAGCACGAAATTGATACTGTCGGCCGCATTGCCGAACGAAGCGCTGAACTTATGCGTAACGTAATGCTTGAGGCTGGTTTAGAATATCACACCCCCATGACCCAAAAAGTAATCCAAAGTATTCGCTCAATTCGTTCGAAACACCGCATTCCGGTTTACTATACTTTTGATGCTGGTCCAAACTTAATTCTTTTAACCCTCGATAAACATGTTGATCAAGTAATGAAACTCTTACCCGATGTAAAAATCCAAGTTAGTGGCGTCGGAGGAGGCATTTCTGATGCGGATCTATGAGAAAGTTCCCGGTAAACTATATATTATTGGTGAATACAATGTTTTAAAAAGTGGCCATGGCGCAATTGTGGCTCCGGTCAATCTTTTTTTACAAGGCGCACTTACTCCTAATCATAAAACCACAATTATTGAAGATGGCGTCTCCCATCCATATTTAGATTTACTTAAAAAAGTGCCTCATCAACTAAAAAATACTGTTGAAACGATTACTTTTTTTAATGAATATTTAAAATTAAAGAATATTGAAGTTATTCATTTTGAATACGCAATTGAAAATAACCTTGTGAGCGATGAACAAATAAAATATGGTCTTGGTTCAAGTGCGGCAAGTATTGTTTTGACTTTAAAACTTTTGAATCGTCTCTATAAAACAAACCTTTCCCCGGTTATGCTTTTTAAGATGGCAGTCTTAATTCAACGACGATTAGGAAGTTTAAGTTCAGGTGGCGATTTGGCCTCAATCATTTTTGATGTCCCGCTTTACTATGTTCGTTATGACTTAAATTGGTTACTAAACGAAAAGCGAACCTTTGCCCTTTTAGAAAGTGAATGGCCACTTCTTGAAATTAAATTGCTTACGAAACTTCCTTACTTCATGGTTGGGTGGACGAAAGAAAGTCACACTCCAGACACGAATGGGATCATTGATGATGCATTCTTTGACAAAGCCCAGAAAATTGTAAATAACTACCTCTTCACCTATGATGATATTTATATTTTTCAATACCAAACACTCCTTGAAGAGTTAAACCATACGAAAAAAGGAATGATTACTCATAAACTTAAAACACTAGTGAAAAGCGCTAAAACACTGCAAATTGCCGCTAAAATAAGTGGGGCAGGGTATGGAGACTGCGGAATTGCCCAAATCAATAATCGCAATCAAATTAATGAACTCACTAAAGTATGGGAAAATGAAGGTATCAAAGTACTTGATATTTGGAGGCGTGATGATGAGTAAAAAACGAAAAGATGATCATATAAAGTTTGCTCGTAAGCAAAAAGAATTGGAAAATGACTTTACAAAAGTTCGTTTAATTCATCATAGTGTTCCATCCATTAGTGTTGATGATATCAATTTAGAAACATCATATTTTAATCGTTCTTTTTCTTATCCTTTTTACATAAATGCGATGACTGGCGGCAATGATGAAGGTAATAACATTAATTACCGGCTTGCCACGATTGCCTCAAAGTATAATATTCCTTTCTTTGTTGGATCACAAAGTTTAGCCTTTAAAGAAAAAGGGGTTAAAGAACAATATATTGCCCTGCGGAAAGCATTCCCCCATCTTTTTATCGTTAGTAATATTAATCCAAACTTTACCCTTATGATGGCTAAGGAAGCAATCGATATGTTAGGCGCGAATGCGCTTGCAATACACGTTAATAGCATTCAAGAAATCGTCATGAAAGAAGGGGATCGTGACTTTAGTAAATGGCTTATAAACATTGAAACAATTGTTAAAGGGGTAAATGTCCCGGTAATCATTAAGGAAGTTGGATACGGAATGCATAAAGTAACCCTTGATGCTTTATATAAGATTGGTGTTAAATACATTGATATCAGTGGCACCGGTGGCACAAATTTCACGATTATTGAAAGTGAACGCAATAAAGTTAAAGATTCTGCTTTTAAAGACTTTGGTATATCCACTGTTGAAAGTTTAATGCTCGCAGAGGATTTAAAAGATGTCACTATCTTTGCAAGTGGCGGCGTTCGTAACGGCGTCAATGTTGTTAAATCCCTATGTCTTGGCGCCAAAGCAGTGGGAATGGCACGCTTCTTCCTTGATATCGCTTATCTTGAAGAAAATGAAGGCTACCATAAGATTGATACATTAATTGACGAAATTAAAAAAACGATGGTGCTTCTAAACGTGAAGACACCATCGGAATTAACGACCAAGTTTATCTTTAAATCGCCCTTAGTCTAAGGGCTTTTTTAAACCATAATGCTTAATTGGTTTCCATTCAACTTTTTTAAATGGAGCAATGATAAACATTGGGGCGTAACTTACCATGAAGACTAAGGCAAACCATGGGAAGAATAACTTTTTAAACCAATGCATTTTAATTCTCTTCCAGTTAGTGAAGGAAATAATATAACTCATAAACACTGAGAAGACAAAGAACCCAAAGGTAAAGTCAAATAAGGTAAAGACATAGGTATTGAGTAAGAAAGTAAAGTCGTGGGTGAACGCTAGGTTAATAAACGATAAAATACCATAGATGATAAACCAATAAATGGTGAATGCTGGGAATGGGGTTGTGAAGATAAAGCTTTCATAGAATGATGCTCTTTCTCTTAAAGTCTTTTTCCGGGCAAAGATTGATTTAAAGATTTTCCATGTATATAAACGTGAGACTTGGAAAAGACCTTTAACCCACCGTAAGCGTTGTTTCCAACTATCTTTAAAGCGAATCGGTTGTTCATCATAAAAGATTGCATCATGGTTGTAATAAGTCCGGTCGCCACCGTAAAGATGGGCGGTTGAAAACTCAATATCTTCAATCATGGTGTGGGCATGCCAACCATTTTCCTTTTTCATTTTGGCGTAACTTACAAAGAAGCCAGTCCCAGAAACATAAGAACTAATACCAAGTTTTTCACGGCCTTTGTGCATTAAAGTACATTCTCTTAAAAATGAGTAGCCGGTGCCAAATGTCCAAATTGAATCACCCATATTGGTACTCGCCCGGTATGATGCAACCAGGTTTGCGTTTTTCTCGACATAGGTTTTATTAATTTCCGTTAAATAGTTTTTATCAAGGATGTTATCGGTGTCGACAACAATAAACCCAGCGAAGTTATCACTATATTCGCGATTTAATACGATATCAAAATAATGTTCTAAGGCATAACTTTTGCCAACTTTAACTTTATTAAAGCGCTCAAACACTTCGACTCCGCCCATGCTCTCAGCGATTTCTTTAGTACGATCGGTACAGTTATCGGCGATGACATGAATTTTGATTTTATCTTGCGGATAATCAAGGGCTCTAATCGTCGTAATAAGTTGGGCAATAACTGTTTCTTCATTCCGAGCACTAGTGACAAAAATATATTCATGGAGTTGATCGGTATCTTTGAACTTTTTGTTTTTGATAAAGATTGAAAAAATGTTTAAAAATAGTTGGTACGTATAAAATGCTCCCAGGATTGAAAGCACGATTGTATTCATATGTACAATGATTTGGCCAAAAAGTGAGGCTTCAACGTACTGCTGTTGACCAAATATCAGTTCGAATAGGGACATGTTAAATTTCATAAAAACCACCTTATGTAGTATTCTTGGTCTATTATATCTTTTATTCATAAACTTGTGGCGAAAAGTGATATTATAATGGTGGTAAATTCAGGATATTTATGAAAAAACTAGCGTTAAATCACACTTACGAATACCTAAAAGTCTCCTACTTCATTCGCTTCCTAGGAGACGCTTTTTTCTATACTTTCCTTTATGTTTTTCTTTCAAGTCTTGGTTTTTCAACGGTTGAGTTAGGTTTAATTTCGGCGATTTCACCTTTTGCCGCCTTGATTGGCAATATCGTGTTCCAAAAAATCGCGAAAAATCTTGAAGTAAATCGAATCTTAATGTTTATCTTTGGCATCTTTGAATTAATTATTGCCCTTCTTTTTGCTATCTTCGACAATCAACCCTTTCTTTTCTATGCCATTATCATTGGTTTTGCAAGTTTACTAAATGGTCCTTTCTATGCCTTACTTGATGGCTATAGCGGCACTTACATTAGTCAACGTAATAAACAATATTCCTCAATGCGAATTATGGGGACAATTAGTTACGTCATCGGTCCTTTAGTCGGTGGCTTACTTGTTGATTATGGTGGGGTCGGTTATTCAACACTTTTCTATACATCGGCAGTCTTCCTTTTCTTCTCAACCATCTTAACTTTCTATTTCCCTAAACAAAAAGTGGAAGTTAATGACGATATTGCGCCGGAAGAAAAACATCGCATAAAAATTAGTAAACACCCTGACTTAGTTGCCTATCTACTTTTAAACTTCTTTGTTGTTGCCCTCTCAATTGTGAGCGATAACTTTTTTGGTGTTTATTTAACGGAGATCAGAGGATTATCAACCGGCAATTATGGTTATTTAATATCCGCAGCGATTTTCGTAGAAACCATGGTTTTTGTCTTTATTATCTTTAAGAAGAATATGTTCCGAAATCCAACTATTTCCTATAT
>CALAWM010000005.1 GCA_937895315.1 uncultured Caryophanales bacterium
AACAATAACGTTTGCTTCCCGTTTTTCAAGTTCAACAATAACTTCACGCATTGCTTCAACGGCAATCGCATCACTGACAAAGACAACAACGGGCATTCCTTTATCGACAAGCGCAATTGGGCCGTGGAGTACTTCGCCCCCAGCGTAAGCTTCCGAGTGAATATAAGTCGTTTCTTTTAATTTAAGTTGGGCTTCAATCGCCACATCATAATCAAAACCACGTCCTAAGAAATAAACATCTTTATATTTAGCAACGTCTTGGGCAATTTGTTTTATAACATCACGGCTCTTAATTAGTTCTTCAATCGATTTAATAACTTTATCAAGTGCCGAAATCGTCGTAACTTTATTTGCAAGACGAGCATAAAGTAATGTTAATAAAGTAATTTGAGCAATATATGCTTTCGTACTTGCAACACTGACTTCTGTTCCTGCGTGTAAGAGTAGCCGATAATCCGCACGTTGGTAAAGGGTCGATACTTCAGTATTGGTAATCGCTAACACATCTCCGCCGTATGAATCAATCACATCTAAACATTTTAAAACGTCAGAAGTTTCACCGGATTGGGAAATTAAGACATATAAAGGATTATCGCCGGATTGATATGGATAAAAATGCCATTCACTAGCGATAAAGACGTCAACCTTCTTATTGAAATTCCGTAAATAACGTTGACCAATAAGGGCGGCGTTATGACTTGTACCAGCGGCAATAAAGATTATATTATCGGCATCTAAAATCCGTTGAATTAATTTGTCATCAAATTTATATTTTGTGCCATCAAAGTATTGGTTCACTAATCGTTTAATAACCCGTGGTGCTTCTTCAATTTCTTTAAGCATGTAATGTGGGTAATCACCAAGTTCCAATGTTTCTTCACTTACCGAAGTATGGGTAAACTCATGGTCCACTGCTTTAAGATTAATGTTAAAAACATGTAACGAATCTTTAGTTACATAACCAATTTCTTTATCTTTTGGATAATAGTATTCAGTTGCTAAATCCGCAATTGGCGGAAAATCAGTCGTAATCATCATTGAATCTTCATTTTTTCCAATAATGACAGGAATGACATTCTTCGCAAAATAAATCCGATCAGGATCATCGACAAAGACTGCTAAAACGGCATAACTTCCTTCTAATGAAAGGAGTGCTTCACTTAGCGCTTTAAGGCTATTTTGCCCTTTTGCCATATTTTCTTCAATTAAGTTTGCGACAACCTCAATCGCCGAATCAGTTTTGAACTGAAAACCACGTTTAATAAGTTTTCGGCGTAAAGGAATAACATTATCAATTAAGCCGTGAATAATTAAAGAAACCTTTTTATTTTGCGACATAATTGGATAGACATTTTTTAAATAATGGGTTGTATATGTTGACCATCTTGTATGACCAATACCTAAGGTCCCATCAGCATCACTTGGGATAAGGGGAATTAAATCATCAACCTTACCTACCACGCGATGTACGTCACAAACTTTTTCACCACAAAAGAGGACTCCTGTGGAGTCGTCATCATTAAATTGTAGTATTTTTAATGCCTTTAAAATAGAGTTTTTGACATTTTTATTACTAACTAGACCTATAAATCCACTCATAAAATTTACCCCCCTATATTTTACACAAAAGGTTTAGAAAATATTTACAATTTGTACTTCGTGAGAAAAAAATTTAATTGTTCCCGGTCTTTTTTCGGAACTTTATTTCGTTCGGCAACTACTTTTTGTGGGTTTAATTTGCTGATTAGATGGGCATTTTTGTAAATTGCTTCTTCAAGTTGATGATCAAATTCAAATCCAAGTTTTAATTTAAAACGAATGGCCCTTATCATCCTTAATGGGTCTTCATTAAAACGGATATTTGGGTCACCAATTACCCGAATTATTTGTGCTTTTAAGTCGCTAAGCCCGTTACAAAAATCATATACTTCATAATTATAATCAATGTATATCGCATTGATGGTGAAGTCACGACGTTTGTAATCAAGTTTAATATCCCGGACAAAGGTTATTTTCCCAGGATGACGATAATCAATATATTCTCCTTCAACCCGAAGAGTAGTGATTTCTACCAAGTTCCCGTCAACCTTAAGACTAACGGTTCCAAATTCACTAAAGCGATAATTTGCATCCGGTAAAAACTCTTTTATTTCCCTTGGTGTTGCGTCCGTGGCAAAGTCAAAATCGGTCACTTTCCGTTCTAAAAGAAAATCACGGCTCGTCCCTCCAACCATGAAGAGATTAAAGCCGTGCTTCTTGAAAAGTGTTGCAATCTCGTCAAATAGCATTATTCTAGACGTCGACATAACACTATCGAATGACTTCTTAGCCTTGGACTTTTTCTTTAAGTAATTTCGAAGGCTTGAAAACAATCGTGCGTCCGGATGGGATCACGATTTCTACGCCGGTTTGTGGGCTGACGCCACGGCGTTCTTTCCGTTTTCTAATTTCAAAGGTACCAAACCCGGTGAGTTTAACTTCTTCACCATCGCTTAGTGTCGCTACAACCGTTTCGCAGAATAAATTGATAATTTCTTCTACTGAACGTTTTGTAAGCTTTAATTCGTCGGCAATTGCGGTAATTAATTCAGCTTTGTTCATAATTATCACTCCTTTTGTTAATTACAAAATATCATAACTTCAAAAAAATCTCAACAACAATTTACATTTATTCACTTCTTAATGGGCGTAACATAAGGTTTTTTACGATTTCACTCGGTAATTCATCTTCATATAACACCTTGTAGATACCGGTGACAATTGGCAATTCAAGCCCGTTTTGCAGGGATAAGAGATGAATTATCTTTGTTGTGCGGATTCCTTCAACGGTTTTTTTATTATTTTTCAAAAACTCTTTTGAATCATTGGCTTTTCCGATAGCAAATCCGGCTTGGAAGTTTCGGGAATGCTGCGAATTGCACGTAACTATTAAGTCGCCAAGACCGGTCAAGCCAAGGTATGTTTCAAGTTGCGCCCCGTAATATAGGCCAAATCGCACCATTTCGGCAAGTCCTCTTGTGATTAAAGCTGCTCTCGCATTATCGCCATATCCTAGGCCGGCCAGGATGCCGCTTGCAATCGCAATTGCATTTTTATATGCGACACCAAGTTCAGCGCCAATTTCATCCGTTTGCGTATAAACTCTAAAGTATTCATTTGAGAAAATACCTTGAACGAGAATTGCGTGTTCTTCATCTAAACTAGTCGCAGTTACAACCGTTAATAATCT
>CALAWM010000006.1 GCA_937895315.1 uncultured Caryophanales bacterium
CATACTTACCCGAAGGAAGTATTATTATCAGGAATAAGAACGGAACAGCTCCCGGATGCATAATAGAAGAAAATGATAAAGTAATCGTCATGCTGCCGGGTCCCCCGTCTGAAATGAAGCCTATGTTTGAAGAGGGTGTTATGCCTTTTTTTGAGTCTAGATCCGGCTTCTGGCTTAAATCAAGGTTTCTCAAGATTTTTGGCATAGGTGAATCAACCGTTGAGGATAATTTGATTGATCTGATAGACAGACAAACAAATCCAACGATAGCTCCTTATGCAAAAGATGGGGAAGTGTTCTTCCGCATCCGAGCCGTGAAAGAATACGGAGAACTTAGTAATATTACCCAAGATGACCTCCAAGTTGGCGCCCGCATTGAAGAAAATACCAAGAAAGAAAACCCGCAAGATTTCTTGCTATGGAAGAAAACGGATGATGAAGGAATTAAGTGGCCGTCACCGTGGGGCGCAGGAAGACCAGGCTGGCACACAGAATGTGTGGTCATGATCAATGATATTTTTGGTGAAACCTTAATTGACATTCATGGTGGTGGTTTTGATTTAAAATTCCCCCATCACGAAAATGAAATTGCCCAAGCAAAAGCCTTTAAAAACACAACTTTAGCCCATTATTGGATGCATAATGGTTTTATCAATTTAAATAACCAGAAGATGTCAAAATCACTTGGTAACTTTGTGACCGCCGAAGATTTTATTAATAAATATGGCGCGAGTGCGTTACGTTTATTACTGCTTTCTACCCACTACCGGGCACCAGTAAACTTAAGTGATGACATCATTTCTAATACGCAAAACGAAGTTGAGAAATTACGAAGAACCATTCTTGCCTTTAAACGTTACTTTGCCCTTAATGATAAATTAAGTGAAGAAGCACTTGATCTTGATAAATTTATCGAAGCCTTGAGTGATGATTTAAATACTCCTAACGCCATTAGCGAAGTATACGCCCTTACCAAAGACGCCAATATCGCATTACGAAAAGCAAATGAGAACGCCTTACTTCTTGCCAAACAATATAACACCTTATTAGTAATGCTTGATGTCTTAGGAATTGAATTAGGTGTTAAAGATTTCACGGAAGAAGATAAAAATATACTAAAAGAATATGAAAATGCTAGGTTAAATAAAGATTTTGCCAAGAGCGATATATTACGCAAAACATTGCAAAAACGGGGTATTTTATAATTATGCGTAGAAATGATAGTCCAAAACAGTTAGCATATGGCCGAAATAACGTTCTTGCTTGTCTTGACGCCGGCATTGTCATTGAAGTTTATTACCAAGAAGGGTTTAAGGATGAAAAGATTGAAAAAATCGTAAATAAGCTAAACCTCAAGAGTTCATATATTAAAAAGAAAGAACTAAATGATATGACCGCCGGGAACCACCAAGGAGTCGCGGCGCTTGTTAAATCATTTAAGTTTTTTACGATTGAAGAAGTGCTCATTGCTTGTGGAAAAGTAACTAACCCACTTTTATTAATAATCGATGAAATCAAAGATCCGCATAATTTAGGGGCAATTATTCGGAGCGCCGAAGCCTTTGGAGTCACCGGCATTATTATGAAAAAAGACCGTCAGGTTGGCATTACTCCCAC
>CALAWM010000007.1 GCA_937895315.1 uncultured Caryophanales bacterium
AAATATTTAACTCAAGCCTTGTTCGTGGCTTCCATTGCTACGACTTTAGGACGAATTATTTCTAGTTTAACAATTGGTGAAGTGCTTAAAAACACTGATTATAATATTGTTTATGCCTTCATTAGCGGATTCATGGTCCTTGGTATTATCTTAAGTGTCATTGTTTCAGAATATAGTAAAAAGCAAGAAAAAAGAGCAGCAGAAGCCGCCCTAAAAATAATCAAAGACGATAATCCTAGTTAAGACTATCGACAACTTTTATGGAATAACTTACAACACTATTCGGTGCGGTGCCATCAAGGTCATCATTATTTTCAAAGACAAAACTTGCTCTAAACTTTTTACCTGATAACGCTAGATTGATCCAATATTTATCATCATCCCACATTTCATCTAGGGGGATCTTATCAAATGGAAACCACGCTGGAATCATTTCATCGGATTCTTCAACTTCCCCGTCCCATTTCGTACACACAAATAAATGCATACGTAATGGATAACTATCGGCGAAATCAATTTCTGCGGCTTTATAATATTCAACCATTTTAAGACCCGCTTCTTCTTTGGCTTCGCGAAGAGCGGCGGCTTCAATTGATTCTCCCGACTTTAATTTTCCACCAAAACCATTATATTTTTGGGCACCAAAGCCCCTTTTCTTTAATCCTAATAATACTTTTTCTTCTTTTATAAAAAGAACATTTGTTACATCTCTAATTTCCATAAACACTGCTTTCTAATAAAAAGGTGACTATTGTCACTCTTTTAATATACAAGAATGAGCAGCCTTTTTCAACTAATAGGGGAAAGAAAAAAACACACCTTGCGATGTGTTTCTTTTATTCTTTTCCTAAAGATTAAGCAAGAACGGTGTAGTCTTTGCTAAGGATTAAGGTAACAACGTCAATAATCCATAAGATTCCGAAGCCGCCACCGGTGATGAGGTAGAGAATACCCCAAAGTAATTTTCCACGAACGATACGTACAACCGCTCCCCAAATAGCTCCTAAGAAGATTTGTAAGAGAAGGTGTGCAATCCAAGGTAGTCCAAATTCTTTAACCATTTTATTTCCTCCTAATGGTATTTATGTATATATTATACAAATATCTTAATTTTTTTCAAAATAGACACACAAATAAAACGAAAGTAGCGCTTACTTTTATAAAAAACATAGTTTTTTGATTTAATGCGTAAAAACAAAATATTAACTTAACTTGCATACTTTTCAAAAATCAATTATTGAATTGTTTGACATTGATGCCATTATCTTTTACCATAAAGTTGTAGATATCGTTTTTATAATTTTTTACCCCCCTATTCAAGTCACCGTGGCGTTGAATATAAAAAATTAAACTAGCCTTTTTGGTAAACAGAAAAAAAGGGGGGTGGTTAACGCATAATAGAAAGAGATTAAATGATAATTATTTCATATGTT
>CALAWM010000008.1 GCA_937895315.1 uncultured Caryophanales bacterium
AACGCTTTTTAAAGATATCAATAATGACGATAAAACCAAGACCACCCGCCATAATTAAAAAGGCAGTATTTAGCATAAATAAGACATTGGTGTTATAAGCACTGATACTCGAATCTCCTAAAATATCAAACCCAGCATTATTAAATGATGAAATGGCATGAAAGGCACTAACGCCGAGTGCCTTTGGTAGTGGGAAAAGCGGAATAAAAACAATTAAATTAATTAGGAATCCAACAAACTCAATAATAAAGGTGACGATAACAATTTTACGAATAAGGCCAACAACGCCCGCCACACTCGGTGAATTAAGGTTTTCACGGATAAGAACACGGTTCGAAATACCAATTTTTGCCCCAATTACAATCATGACAAAAACACTTAAGGTAATAACGCCAAGCCCACCAAATTGAATGAGTAAAGCAAGGACGATTTTTCCAAAGATTGTTAGGGTCGCGGCCACGTTAGCGACCGGTGTTAAACCAGTGATAGTTACGGCACTTGTCGACATGAATAAAGCATTAATAAATGACAACTTATGTTCAGGATGAGATGAGATTGGTAGAAAGAGTAAAATCGCCCCTATCATCACTAGCAAAAAGAATGATAATACAATGATTATTGCGGGCGACAAGAAGCGTTTAATTGGTTGTTTTTCTTTCATGCGTGTTTACAAATAACTACATATATATTAATACAATTAATAAAAAACCGCGCAATTAAGATAATATTAGCTGTAAAAAATATTGATGTCCTGTGGCGCCCTTATTTACGGAGGGGGATTAAAATGGTATACTTTTAAGGTATTTCAATAAGAAATTTTCTAAGGAGGACATTATGAAAAAACGTTTCTTACTGCCGCTTCTCGCGATGCTATTATCAGGCGCAAAAATTAATATTCCTAGTCAAGAATATGTTACATTAAATGCCGCTACACCAATGCCAACAAAGATTAATATGGAAAACTCTACTGATCTTGAAGTTAGTGCTTATTATGATGGGGTAAACGGCAAAAGTGGTGATGCGCTCCTTGGCTTTCTTTATACAAAAATTAAAGATCATAATGAATATGATTACGAGAATAATACCCATCGCTTTATTTATAAAATTATTGATCGCAACTGG
>CALAWM010000009.1 GCA_937895315.1 uncultured Caryophanales bacterium
CTCTTTCCCTACACGACGCTCTTCCGATCTAATGTTATAAATCGCTAGCATATCGCTCCGATTTGCAAGCGGTTTTAAGTCAAAAATCGTATCATCAAGTCCTAAATAGCCAAAGACATCAGTGTTACCAACAACGGCCGCTTCATCTAATTCATGAATGCCGGTTTCGTCTTCTTTGCTAATTAATTCGTCACTTACTCCTAATTCTTTTAGTGAGCAAATCATGCCTTCGCTGGCGACACCTTTAATGGTCGCGGCTTTAATAGTAATTTCTGGTAAGACGGCGCCGACTTCGGCGACAATTACTTTTAAACCAGTCCGGACGTTTGGGGCTCCAAGGACAATTGATCTCGTGCCTTTTTCGCCAATATCGACTAAACAGTGGGTTAAATGGTCACTATTTGCCACTTTTTCGGTTTTAAGGACTTTGCCAATCACTAAATTTGTGCCTTGAGCAAGCGGATAATAATCTTCAACTTCAATCCCGGCAAAAGTTAAACGATGGGCAATTTCCGCGTCACTAATGTGTTGGATATCGATATATTTTTCTAATAATTTACGTGATACTTTCATAATTTTCTCCTATCTCTTTGGGAATTGATCTAAAAAACGCACGTCATTTTGATAAAAACGGCGAATATCATCAATTCCAAAGCGTAACATGGCAACTCGTTCAATCCCGATGCCAAAGGCAAAGCCGGTGAATTTTTGAATGTCATAACCATTCATTTCTAAGACATGGGGATTAACCATTCCTGCGCCTAATATTTCAATCCAACCGGTCCCTTTACAAGTTGCGCAGCCCTTTCCGTTACATTCGTGGCAACTAACATCAACTTCGACACTTGGTTCGGTAAAAGGGAAATAACTTGCGCGGAAGCGAATTTCACGCTTCGGACCAAACATTTTCTTAACGAATAAGTCTAAAGTTGCTTTTAAATGTCCTAATGATAAGCTTTCGGCAATAACAAGTCCTTCGACTTGGCCGAATTGATGGCTGTGGGTATTATCATCATCATCGCGGCGATAAACTTTCCCAGGACTAATGATTTTAAGCGGGGTATTTTTATGTTTTTGCATTTCCCGGGCTTGGACCGGTGACGTGTGGGTCCGTAACAAGGTGTTTTTATTTATGTAAAAAGAATCTTGCATGTCGCGGGCGGGGTGATTCTCCGGCATATTTAAAAGCGTGAAATTGAAGTAATCTTCTTCAATTTCATTACCTTCGGCAATCGTATATCCCATCCCTAAGAAAATTTCGCTAATTTCATCTTTAATTAAATGGAAAGGATGCATCGGGGCAGTATTAAAGGTTTTCCCGGGTAAGGAAATATCAATTTTTTCTTCATTTAGTTTTTGATTTAAGGCAACGTCAGCCAAAACCCTTTGCCGGTCAAAAAGTGCATCTTCAATAACTTTTTTAAGTTCATTGACCCCTTGGCCATAAGCCTTTTTGTCTTCGGGAGCGAGATCTTTTAAACGACTCATAAGACTCACAACGATGCCTTTTTTTGATAGATACGTGTTTTTAACTTCGTCTAGCATACTTAAATCAAGCGCTAAATCGATGCTATTTAAAGCCTCTTTCTGGATTTTTTCAAATTCACTATACATAATTTTCTCCTTTATAAATAAAAAAGCGTTCCCCTAGGA
>CALAWM010000010.1 GCA_937895315.1 uncultured Caryophanales bacterium
GCTGAAGAAAGTAATACTACAAGACATGCGGCCGAGTTTTGGATGCTTGAGCCGGAAATGGCTTTCACCGACTTAAAAGGCAATATGGAAGTTATTGAAGAATCAATCAAATATGCTGTTCGTTATATTCTTGAAAAATGTCCAGATGAAATTGACTTTTTCACGAAGTTCTTTGAACCAGGATTAAGAACCCGTTTAGAGGCTTTAGTAAAGAGTAAAGTTGTGCGCTTAACATATACAGAAGCGGTTGATATTTTACTTTTAGCCCAACAAAAAGGCACTAAATTTACCTTTGATAATATTTTCTGGGGCATGGATTTAGCAAGTGAACATGAACGCTACTTATGTGAAGTTTATACCGAAGGACCAGTTTTTGTAACTGATTATCCAAAAGACATTAAGGCATTCTATATGAAACTTAATGATGATAATAAAACGGTTGCCGCTTGTGACTTACTTGTGCCTGGTGTTGGTGAATTAGTAGGTGGTAGTCAAAGAGAAGACCGTTATGAAGTCTTAAAAGCTAAGATGGAAGCTTTAGGTAACTTAAAAGATCTAGAATGGTATTTAGATTTACGAAAATATGGAGGAGCCCCTCATTCAGGCTTTGGTATCGGATTTGACCGGTTACTAATGTATGTAACAGGCGTTACGAACATTCGCGACGTTCAACCATACGCCCGGGTGTTTGGTTCAATCAAGTATTAGGAGTTTAATAATGAATAAACTTGGGCAAAACATTCCTCCAACCAAAGAAGAAACCGCCTTACGCGGTTATAAAAGACGCAATAAAATATTAATTATCGTCATTGTTTTACTAATTATTGTTATCGGCATTCAAATTGTTGTAATGTTAACTTAAACTGAAGGTTCCGTGGGTGGTGTCGGCGGCGTTTTTTCTTCTGGCATGTTGATCCCACTTTCTTGGAACTCCGCGGGAGCAGCGCTTAAATCACTTAATTGATAATTTTTTAAGTCTCGTGTAAACATCTTTTTACTATGTTGCATAATAAAGATTGTCCGTGACATGTAACCTAATACTTGGACAATAAAGAGAATAATTAAAATAACTCCTGCAAGCGCTAGAATATAACTTGGAATGGCTTTTGGACTAAAAAACGCTTTATGAAGGACAGGAGGCCAATCACTAATAACACTTAACCCAAAGATCGTGGTTTTTGGCGTATTCGCGAAGTCAAAAGTATAAAAAATAGTCATAAATCCTTCTTCATTTTGATCAAAAAGATTTAACCAGTGACGATAGAAGATACTCACAATGCCATATATCGCAAACCAAATTGTAATCGCAATGAAAGTTTTACTAAATTGGCGATAAAACTCTAGCCTTGATTTCCGGTAAGCATTTTTCCTAAATTGTTGTAACGATGAAATATAACCGCTATCAACTTGGGTAGCCATTAATCGTCCAACGTCTTCACCTTGCGAAGCCATAAACTTATTTAGACCTTCATAAATTAGACCAAATAAGAAGAAGAGAATGATGATAATGAAAAAGAGAACGATTAGAAATCTTTTTTCATTTTCACTTAATTTTATCAACATCGGCAGGTTCATTTATCTTCCCCCTCTCCGACTTTAACTTCTTCATGAAGTGATTCTTGGAAATCTTGAATTGTAATTTGTTGCATCGGTGCACTATCATCATTCACGACCACTATTTCCTTTTCTTCCGGGCTAACATGTGGTTGCACTTGTGGTTGTTGCGGGACAGCATTCAAGATAATAGTTGTTTGTGGTTGCACGATTGGGGCTGGTGGCTGAGTCTGCGCTTGAAGTTTTTGTTCGGCGAGTTTTTTACTGGCAGCAATATCAATTTCATCGGGAGACAAGACACTTTCACCCTTAAGATAAGCGGGAATTGCAGCGAATAGAGTAAATAAGAATACAAAAATTGAGTAAATTGCAAAGAGAACAAAAGCGATTAACCAAAAAGGAAAGACGACCACAAAGAGGATGCCCTTACCTAATTTTCCAAATAATCCCTTCATTCCGTGCCTCGCTTTTTCTTGTAATTAATATATAACCATATATTATCAATTATAACAATTGGAATAACCCCAATTATTATACCAAAATAGAATGGTAATTGTGTGTTATTTTCAAATATGGCTACGCCAACAAAGAGGAGAGCAACGCTTATTGTTAAGGAAACATACGCCAATATTTTATCTGTTTTAAAGATATTGATAATTTCATAAACCGCGAGGAAGATAACTATAAATAATATAGCAAGAGCAATATTATGAAAGAAAAACATTAAACTAATTACCAGTGCTAGTCCTAAAGCATTTACGACGCCTGCAAATTTAAAGGGTTCACTTTTGACTTCTATTTGAAAGTATTTGGCGTCCATTGTAATAACCACTAACGTAATAAGCGTTTGCATAAAGGCAAGAAGGGTTAAGATGCTTGGCACAATTAATGTACCAAAAGCAATATCATTAAAACCGAGGAATTGAGCAAATATTTCTAAAAAGTTAATGCTGTAAATTGCATTAATAACTGGAATCGTAACAAGCATCGTAATCAAATTAATAACACTGACAACTAGAAGGATTAAAAGATCACTTGCCTTGAAACGAATTAGAAAACCAAAGGCGAGTCCACTTGTTAATATTGGTAACAAAAAGAAAAGCGTATTATCAATATTTGCCAGATTAATGACAAGCGCTAAAAGTAAGGTGCCAATAAGGTAAACGGGGTAATATTTAATGTCAATATTAATTGCCACAATCACACTTGCAAGTGGAAGAAATAACATTACCAAAAGGCTAAAAGCAAAAAGATAACTTGAAAAGAGTGCAAAAAGCACATTAATCGCTGCCATAATCGCCCCAAGTACGAGTTGATGTGTTCGTGAAAGGTTACGAAGTTTCATAGCCATATTTTAGCACATATTTCTGCCGCTACACACTGCCAGTCGTTATCATATTATGATATAATATGTAAGATATGGATATCTATAAAAATTTGAACGAACGACAAAAAGAAGCGATAACGACAAACGACCAATATTTACGAATTATCGCCGGGGCAGGAAGTGGTAAAACCCGAGTTTTAACGACGAGAATTGCCTATCTTATTGAAGAAATAGGTGTACCTGATAATCGAATTATTGGATTTACTTTCACAAATAAGGCCGCTGAAGAAATGTCCGCCCGTCTTAAAAAACTTCTCGACAAAGAAAACATTGTCGCTCGTCTTTCGACTTTCCACGCTTTTGGTGCAAGATTCTT
>CALAWM010000011.1 GCA_937895315.1 uncultured Caryophanales bacterium
AATCATAATAATGGTGATTAAAGTAAACTTTTAAGTTTTCTAAAAGCGAATAACCGTCTTCTTTTTGTAATACATTCAATTTCTTTTGTTCACTAAGTTGAAAAAGGGGATATATAACATTTAAAGTTGCATTGGCACTTTTTTGCACATCAAAATTCAAAATAAAAAGTTCAATGAATGAGAACATAAAGCGTTTCCGGTTTAAAGCCATCAAGTACGTATAAACGGCAATAAGACCTACCAGAATTAGGCTAACAATAATGATAATGGTCATTCTTCTTCCTCACTATAAAGTGTCTTAAACTTTTTAGTCCCAGCATTAAATGACGTAATCTTATTTATATAGCGAATTACTAAACCCGATTCATTAACCTTCTTGGCTAGATGAATAACATAAGGATAAGCATTAAATAACGTATTTCGATCACTTGCGCCTGATAAATAAAAGACACGCTCATATGCTAATTCGGCACTATCGGCGTGAATTGTCACGATATTGGGGTGACCACTGATCGCACCTTGTAATATTTCTTTCATTTCATGACCCCGACTCTCGGCAATAATTAAATAATCAGGATGAAAGCGGAGTGCCCTTTGAATGTACTCTTTAATCGCGGCTTCTTTGTTATCGCGCGTTTGCCATAAAGTAATATCTAATTCTTTGTTTAAAGTATGCACTTCACCAAGTTCCAAGACATTATCAATAACGACTACCCGCGTATTAGGTGCTAAAAGCATTAATAAGTACTTTTGTAGTGTTGTTTTACCAACTCCCGTTGTCCCGCTTATAATAATGGATCTTTTTTCTTGCATGATATCGTAGAGAATCTTACTAACTTTCGCATTCAAATACTTTGGGTTCTTTGCTAAGAAATTATGGTTGATCCTTAACGAAAAACTTAATGTTTCCTGGTAACCAAAACGACTTAAAGCATAATGCATTGCACTTAAGCGATACTTCCCTACCGAAATGTCTAGGAAGGTATCCGTGTAGGAAAAACGTTCATTACTATAATTGGCGATATTTCGTAAAAAAGTTAATACCTGGGCGTTATCAAGCGCTTTATAACGGGCTCTTCCTAACGTATTTGAAAAGAAATAGATATCTTGACCGTTATAACTGATATCAGTAATCGTTTCATCACTTAGTAAGTCTTTTAAAAAACTTTCTTCGATGACCTTAATGACTCGTTCCATACTAAGTTAAATAGTAATGATAAGTTTTGTCATACGTTGCGTTAAAACCAAGTAAGGCCACAAGCCTAATGGTGAAATAACGACTTCTTTCACTTTCATTACTAATCCTTCCTTCACTATAAAATGTTATATGGTGCTCATGGTTTAGCACTTTGATATTGGCGATGAAATATTCGTCAATAATTTCCACTAGTTTAAACTTGTCAAAATAAACTTCTTCTGTTTCATAATCCATGAGGGTGCTATGGTAAAGATAATCATGACCAAAACCATTAAACACTGCATTTACGTGATGATAACGAACGCTAAAAGTTGTGAGTCCGCTATAAAGAAATAAGAATAAAAAAGCAAATTTCCACCACATATTATGACCTCACAATGACCGCTTCATGGTAACCTTCACTCCCAATAAACGTCTTTTCGACATCAATCTTAAAAGTAAAGGTGAGATTAAATTTATGAAATCCATATTCAGTAATTATAAGGTGACAAGTTACGCCTTTAATATCATTAAACCGGTCGCGGGGAAAGTATATATTATTAGTTAGATGAAACCCGGAAACAAAGGTTGGTGAGATTATATGGGTGACGGGATCAATATAAAATTGTTGTGCGGGGACAATATAAATGTAATATCCTTCTTTAATTAACTTCACATTAATTTGCGCTCCTCTTAATTTCCTGGGAAAATAAGGGAAAAGGGTATGATCACTAATAAATAACATTGCTTCTTTATAAAAGGATGCAGGGTAATCAGCGGATGTATAAAGATATGTTTGGCTTAAATCGAGTTTTACGTCGGTTGGGTAATAAACATCACTATTTAGCCCTAGATAAGCAAAACTTGTCTTCTTAAATGTCGCTGTTTCTTTTAGAAAACCATCATAAATATAAACCGTTTCTTCATTCATCGCTGCTATACTTTGATCGATATTATTTAAATCTAAATACATACCCTTTTGATAGCCATAAAAGTAACAATAATGGGTTTCATAGTTTTTGGCATCAGATGCTTTATAATCGAGCCGTAAACGGTTTTGGCCAAGACTTGTCGCCCCGGGCGCAGCCGTATATTTTATATAAAAGCGCTCATTGGCACTCAGGGTTTTAGTTACTACTTCTGATTTAAAAACCCGGACCCCATCTTTATTATTGACGCTTATTTCATAAACCAAAGTTCTATTAAATAAGGTCGTAAAAGGTAAGGAAATTGTAACCCTTTCACCAATATCAACGGGATAAGAAATATATTCATCAACGCCGTGTCCATATACTAGGCTATGCGGCACAACATCTTTGTGAATCGGTAAGAGTAAGGAAATAAATAAGAGATTAAATAACTTCATGCTAATAAATAAAAGGGAATTAGATTTTTTACACAAAATAAACTTTGTGTCGTGCAATTAAAAGTGTTTTAGTCTATTATTTATATATGATTGTTTTAATGGGTGCAAGTGCAAGTGGAAAAACCGAAGTAGCAAAAATGCTTGGGCATATTTTTGGCATTAAAAAAGTCATCACCCATACGACAAGACCGATGCGTCCTTTAGAAATAAATGGGGTTGATTATCATTTTGTGTCCAAAGAAGAATTCTTAAAATTACAAAGTGAAAATTACTTTGTGGAAACAGTTGAATATAACGATAACTACTACGGCACTTCTAAAGCGGAACTAGGTACGAGTAAAGTATTAATTATCGAACCAAATGGTTTAAAACCTATAAAAGCCCTTAAAAACGATGAAATTGTCGTCTTCTTTATGCAAGCAAGTCGCAATGTTCGCCAAAAAAGAATGATCGCGCGGGGTGATAATCCAAGCGTTGCCTTAGAACGGATTATTATTGACGATGCCAAATTTAATCCCAAAAATATTGAAGGTATTGACTTCACGGTTGATAGTGAACACCAAACTATTCGCGATATTACTATCGAAGTATATGAAAAATACGCCAAGAAAATAATTAGTCTTGGCTAAATTTATTTGTTTCGGTAATTAAGTCTTCGAGATGACGGGCTAAACGCTCGTCGATTTTTTTTGTTTTCGGGACCCCACTTGTTTC
>CALAWM010000012.1 GCA_937895315.1 uncultured Caryophanales bacterium
AATTTCGACGTTTTGGGGATATGGCATACCGTGCGTAATGATTGTTGATTCAAGCGCTACGACCGGTAAATTATTGGCAAGAGCATAGGCTACTTCTTGGCTAATGCGTATTTTCATAACTAATCGTCTCCTTTTAATCTTAATTTACTATCAACATAGACATATAGTCCACCTAAGATGAGATTGATAAGTATAACTTCAATATAACTTACAATCGATAAAGATTTGAAATCAATGCCCAACAATTTTTCACCAGTACTGGGGAATATCTCATAGAAATTATCTAATGCAATCGTAGTCACCGCAATTACTGACAAAACAATAAATAATGATAAACGATACTTATTCATCGGTAACATATTCCGATATAAAATTAAGAAACTTAAGAAGGTAATCGAAATAATCGACATCGTAATTTGTTGGACGGAAGTATCACTAACGACACCGCCAAGCATTTCTTCAAAGTTTTTCGTAATATAAAGCATGAAAGCAGCAGCGACAATTAAAAGTCCACCCGGAACACTTCGGCGAATAACGTTATTCATAAATGTCCCACGCACCCTTTCTTTATTGGGTTGTAATGATAAGAAGAAAGCTGGTATGCCTAAAGATAAAAGTTCCCACAGATAAAGATGCTTTGGTTCAAATGGATATCTAATTCCGGAGCCTTTCGGTCCTAATAAACCCGCACTGACAAATAAGAATGAGAAAATCATCGCAAAAATTGTTTTCACTAAGAATAATGACCATGTTTTTTGTAAGTTATTAATTGCTCTTCGCCCTTCTTCAACAATTGAAGGTAAGACATCAAAGTTATTATCAAGGAGCACTAAGTGACTAACACCGCGGGCGGCACCACTTCCTGCCCCCATGGCAATCGAGCATTGTGCAGCTTTAAGGGCTAAAACGTCATTAACGCCGTCCCCAATCATCGCCACTACTTTGCCATCATCTTGTAATTTAGTAATAATGCCTTCTTTTTGTTCAGGCCGAACCCGGCCATAGATGGTAAAGTCATCTAAAGAATATTCGGCGGGATCTTCAACGTTAGTAAAGTCAAGGTTACGATCTGCTCCTTCAATTCCTACTTGACGGGCAATTTCGCTCACGCTTGTTGGATCATCCCCGGAAATAATTTTGATTTCCACACCGTTTTTTTGGAAGTGTTTAATGGCATCAATTGCTTCAACCCGAATATTGTCTTGAATGACAATTAAGGCTAAAGGAACTAAATCGACCGGTAATTTGCGGGCAATAATCGGTTTTTTTGATGCTGCGAGCACCATTACTCTTAACCCTCTTTTCAAGTAGATCATCTCTACTTCTTGTACACTTTTAAAGGCTTTTTCATTAAGTACCATGCTTGATGCCCCAATGACATACGTAATTCCGTTTAATATTGCCCCACTATATTTTGTTTCACTGTTGAATGGATATTTTGCTTCCGCCCGAATATTGGTCCGCCCTTTGAAATGATTTTTCAAGGCTAAAGCAGTGGGGTTTTCATCTTCAGTAGCGGATAAAATAGAGCCAATAATCGTATTAAAATCTAAGTTTCGTCCGGCTTTAAGCGGGACTACTTCATTAACTTTCATCGTTCCGTCAGTTATTGTTCCCGTTTTATCTAAACATAACACATTAACGCGGGCGAGCATTTCAATCGAATACATTTCGTTTACTAAGGTCTTTTTGTTACCAAGCCGAATAACTCCGACGGCGAGGGTCACACTAGTTAATAAGTACATGCCCGAAGGAATCATCGCTACCAAACTACCGGCGATCGAACGGATGCTTTCTTCAAGCGTTGAACCTTGATAGAAGCCGTTAAAGACGAGTAATATCCCAATAATAATGACGATAATCCCAATTACTCTAAATAAACCACGAATTGAGTTTAATAATTCGGATGTCGGTCTTTTGAATACTTTCGCTCTTAATTGTAATGTTTGGGCATATCCTAATTTTCCAATTGTATCAACACGGTAATAACAAGTTCCGGT
>CALAWM010000013.1 GCA_937895315.1 uncultured Caryophanales bacterium
GCGCTAATAATGATGTGTTTTGCCTTGAAGAGACGAGAATTCGTGTTAATGAAAAAGGAACGCATGTTGTCTACTTTGAACTCGTAGATTTTGCTTTATTTGATAAGGTTTCCTTTAAAGTGGATGGTAAGATTAAATACTATTCTCTTGCACATAACACTGTAACAAATACCACGGTCAATAATGTAGAAATCAATAATAATGAAGTAACCTTAAATCCCATTACTTTAAAAGCTTTTGTGGAAGGAGACATTCTTGATACCAATCTATTCATTGGATATTTTGTCTACACGCAAAATATTTCGCCAGTTGTGATTTCATTAATCATTACCGGCAGTATTCTGTTCGTAACGATTTTATACTTTGGTATATTTAAAGGTTACTTTAAAATAATATTTTCCTTAAAAAATCTCCGTAAAGTATGGCGGTTTAGAACAATGTATATCTTGCTTTTACCTGCCTTATTCTTATTAGTTTTCTTCCGATACATGCCGATGGCTTATCTTGCTGCAGGATTTATGGAATATTCACCACTTGAAGGTCTATCTAGTGAATGGGTTGGGGCAAAATACTTAATAAGGATATTTTACGCGCAAAATACCCCGGAAATGTATCGTATTTTCCGTAATACAATCTTCATTTCCTTAATTCGTATTGCTAGCAATTTACCCTTCATTCTCTTCTTGGCACTTGTAATTAATTCAATGCGAAGAAAAAGAGTTAAAACTGTTTTCCAAGCTCTTTCCCTAATTCCCTATTTTCTTTCGTGGGTTGCAATTGGCGGATTATTCTATGCCTTTTTGAATGCCGAAACGGGACTTATTAATCGTATCTTTGGCCTGACAACCAACTGGTATACCGTAAGTGATCCATGGTGGACGATTCTTTCGTCATCATCCTTATGGAAAGGTATGGGTTGGGCGGCCATTATATATATTGCGGGTATGAGTCAAATTGACCCGGAACAATATGATGCGGCGCGTATTGATGGATGTGGACCTTTCCGCCAAGCATTGACGGTAACAATCCCTGGCATCATAAGCATCATTGCCTTACAACTTATTTTAGATGTTGCAAATATCATGCGCGATAATTATGATCAAATATATGCGATGACTAATGGCTCAGTGATGGGTCCTCTTCAAGAAACTGTTGACGTTGTGGGACGTATTGCTCTTACGTCGCTACGTGACGGAAACTTTGGATCAGCGACAGCAATTGGCTTAATCCAAGGAGTTATCGGTTTTATTCTCGTCGTTCTTGCTAATCGAATTGTCCGTAAAAGTGACAATGAAGGGATAATGTAATATGCAAATCGCAGGAATAATTATCATTGCAATTGCTTGTTTCCTTGTCATCTTTTTCCTTTCCTATATTTTGATTTTACTAAATGTTTTCCGGTTAAGTATTGAAATTAGAACTAAAATTGAAAGAGTATTTTCTATAATATCAAAAGTACTTATTATTGTTTTACTATCATCATTTTTCACGATTCCGCTTCTCATTGTTTTAGCAGCATCTTTAACTGATTCAGTTGCTTTTATTAACACAGGGTATTCATTGTTTATTAAAGAATTCTCTTTAGAGGCTTATGCTTATGTTTTTAAAGATCCAGCGATTGTCCGTGGACTGCTTTTATCAATTGTTGTGACCCTTGCTGTTACGGTGTTGTCATTATTTGTAAACACCCTTGCCGCTTATGTTCTAAGTGAAAAAGATATGCCTGGTCATAAGTTCTTTAATGGTATTTTTGTTTTCACGATGCTCTTTAGTGCCGGGATGGTTCCGGTTACTCTCGTAGTAAGAAGTGCCGGACTTTATAATACCTTCTGGGTATTAATTATTCCTGCAGTAATCAATGTTTATAACATTTTGTTAATCCGAAATTATATCTATACTATTCCCAAATCATTAAAAGAAGCAGCAATCATTGATGGGGCAGGACGAATTGGGGTATTTTTCCGGGTTATCTTGCCGGTTTCTTTACCAATTGTAGCGACCACTGGAATGATGGCCTTTGCCCTTAAATGGAATTCTTATATGGATATTATGTATTACATTGATAAAGAAAATACTGCATTATTTACTATTCAATATATTGTTATGGAAATGCTTGCTAATTTCCAAACGGGAACTGATGGTGGAATTATGAGTAAGTATGTTGTACAAAGTGCAACGATTATCATTACAATTATTCCGCTTATGCTGCTTTTCCCATTCCTCCAACGATATTTTCAAAAAGGGTTGACCCAAGGGTCAGTGAAAGGATAAAGTTATGAAAAAAACAAACAAATTATTTTACTTTCTCGCATCGTTATTGATGGTAACGAGTTGTGGAGTGCAACCAAGTAGTGAAGGCGATTCTCTTTCTTCAATTATTCCTTCAACACCAAGCAGCGAAGAAATCGAAACGATTTATAAAGAAATACCATCTGCCCCCACATATGATGCTATTCCCCTTGAACGTATAGCACAATATAAGACTTTCTATTTTGACTCAATGGCTGGCAATGATGCAAACGCTGGGACAAATATTAACGCTCCGAAAAAAAGCCTAACTGCAGTAAGTGAAATTATTCAAACTTATGGAAGTTATTATCCATTACAAATTCTTTTAAAAAGAGGAAGTAGTTTTACCGGCAATCTCGTGTTAGCAGGGTATCGCGCCACACCAGAATATCCCTTTATTTTAGATGCATATGGTGAAGGAAATGCTTACCCAGTTATTAATGGAGTAGGTAGTGATGCCGATATCGTTACTAATGCAATTATTTGGCTTCAAGAAGACAATACCCGTATCATGAATCTAGAAATAACTGGACCTTCATGTAGCCGGGGAATATATGTCTTACCGCGCAAAGGCGGTATTTATAAGAACATCGTTGTTAAAGGAAATTATGTTCATAATATTAACTGGAACTGGAATCATGAATTACCAGCTGATCAAGTTGATCCCGATGACATTGATCCAACCGAAGTTACACCGCATTTAGGGGTTTATCGTTATCGCCGACTTTATGGTGGGATTGAATTTTTCGGGGCAACGATTGATGTTGCTGCATCATTAAAAGCGGGTCCGATTGTCTATGAAAATATCTTTATTGAAGATAATCATGTTGAATATGTTAGCCATATTGGCATTAATGTTTATAACTACTGGGTGAATCGTGGTGGGGTTGGTTATGGATATAACAAATATGTTCCAGAAGACCCATTCTATCAAGATTTTGAAAATGGCATTGGCTATTTCCCCAATAAAAACATTGTTGTGCAAAATAACTTCACAAATTGTATCGGCGGCGATGGAATTGTCGTAAACGGCACCATTGGCGTGTGGATGCTTAATAATACAAGTTACAAATCCCAATATTTAGGTCGGGCGGGACATTTTACCGGCGGAATCTGGGTTCATAACACCATTAATGGTTATATGCTCTTTAATGAAGCCGCCTATACTTATTTAAGACACGGAGCCGGAGACGGTGAAGGATTTGATATAGATAACGCCAGTTCCAATGTTCATGTCTATTATAACTACGCGCATCATAACGAAGGAGGAGGAATCTTACTTTGTAATAACCGCACAAGTTTATTTACTTATAAGAAAAATGGTGAACTCGCCAACCCAAACCGCGTCGAGATGTGGGGCGATTGGCATAGTAACTATCTACGGAATAATGTATTTTACAATAATGGCTTAGCAACTAATAAGCATCGGAGTGCTTTTATTACAACCGCACGTGATGTCAGTAACTTTACCGCAGAGAATAACACAGTAATTATGGGTGATATTAAAGAACAACACATTATCAACTGTGAGGACAACGTCGTTTCATTAAATCATACTTATCGTAATAATATTTTTTACTCAGCGTTTCCCGGAAATAACCCCGTTTTTGCTAACCAAACATTAACGAATCCATTATTTGATGGTAATTTATATCACAATATCGCCAGTGGAAATGAACTTGAAAATCAACTACTTTTAAGTGATGATGCCAAAGCGATTACTGATATTGATCCTAAATTTACTTTACCAGCAACGTTTAACGGCCTCAATAACGCTATGGAATTTGTCCCAGGCTTAGAATTAGTAAATTATGCTGCCAAACTTGGCGAACAACTGAAATATGATATGAAAGGCGTCGAAACAACCAACATTAATTACCTAGGAGCGTTTGTAAAATAAGATGAAGTACCATAATAGTCGTTGGCATTTGACAAAAAGTGAGCGCATGAGCGATAAAACCTTACGCCACATTATCGAATTGGAGCGGAGTGAATTAACGCCAATCGATGAAACAAATTATCATCTGTTCTATTTTGATGGTGAATTTGGCAATGATCAAAATGATGGAAAAACGAGTGATACAGCGAAGAAAACCCTTAATGAAGCGATGCGAATCATTAAGGAAGTGTCAAAAGTAAAATTACTATTTAAACGCGGTACGACCTTTGAAGGTAACTTTGAAATAAAAGATTACTGGGCAAGCGAAGAATATCCACTAATTATTGATGCTTATGGTAATGGTGCTCGTTATCCTAAATTCATTGGTAATCAAAGCGTCATTCACATAATGGGCTCTAATGTCCGGGTTTTCAATATTGAAGTCACAGGTGTTACCGCAACCCGCGGTATTCATATTACTCCGATAACAACCGGTGCCCTCAAGAATGTTGTTATTGCCAATTGTTATGTACATGATATTAATTTTAATTGGGACCATAAAAAGGATTCCTATTATAAAGACCCAGATACTATTGAACTAGAAAAAGTATGTCCTGAATATGAAGAAGATGGTGTAACCAAAGGTCGCTATCATTATCGGTGGAACGGGGGCATTATCGCTCACAATGAGATTGGTCCAAGTTGGTTTGAAAATGTTTGGTTTATTAATAATATTATTAAAAATGTTGCCCGTACAGGACTAACTTTATATAACAAATGGACAGATAAACCAGGAGTCGGATATGGTTATAATAAATGGGTTGGCTACCACTTTGAAAATGATATTACCACCGGACTAGGCTACTTTGTATCGAAAAATATTTATTGTATCGATAATTATGTTGAAACGGTTGGCGGTGATGGAATTGTTATGTCAAGCGCTAATAACGTCTTAATGCGCGGTAATATTTGTTATTACGCTAATTATTTAGGGCGAAAAGGCTACTGGAATGGTGGCATTTGGGTGTATAACGTCAGCAATTGTTTATTTGAATATAATGAAGCGGCTTATACATATAAACGTCATGGTAGTGAAGATGCGCAAGGTTTTGACATTGATAATGCTTGTCAAAATGTGTTAATGCGCTATAACTATGCTCACCATAATGAAGGTGGCGGACTCCTTTGTTGTAACTTAAAAACGGGATTTGTTTTACGTGATGAAAAAGGTGAAGTTATTTTAAACGACGGAACTGAGACGATAATCAAGGAAACAGGTCGGTGGTTTAATAATTATATTTATAAAAACTATTTCCGCAATAATGGCATCCCTACTGATTCATATCGCTCGGCCTTTTTAACAATTGCCCGTGAGGTTACCTATTCAACATTTAAGAATAATATTGTCGTCTTAAGTCCAGAAATTCATGCTCAAAGTATTATTAATACCGAAGATATGCAAACTCACTCCTATGAACTTGATTTCGTAAACAATGTCTTTTACGCTTCAAAGAAAACAGGAGCAACTTTTACAATTCCAATGATGCACACATCACGTTTTCAAAATAATAAATACCACTTAATTGACTCAATTGATAGTGAACAAAGTGGCGAAAAATTGATTACTTTACAAGAATTTATTGGCAATTTAATCGACATTCCAAATAGAGATATTTTTGATCGACATAACAAGGCACAAGAAAATCTTAAAAACTTTATGTCATACATTTCCAAAGGAGGATTTATTTCATGAATTTAAAACGGCGAACCCTTTTCTCCCTTTGCCTTTTAGGGGCGGTACTCATGACATCATGTACCGGGAGCATTAGTGAAATAAGTGAAAAGGTAATTACCCTTAGCGAGAATCAATTAACGCTTGATATTTATGCTGAGCATGACTTAGTTGCCTCTGATTATACTGGAGATTTAACCTGGAGTAGTAGTGATGAGAGCATCGTCACTGTTGATCAAAATGGTCATTTGTCTTGTCAAGGCATTGTCGGGGAAGCGACGATTGAAGTAAAAGCCTTAAATGGTCGGGCAAAAGCGCATATAACAGTCCGTAACCAACTCATTAATCCCAATATTTTTGTGGAGAATATGAATGGCTTTATGAACACACTAATAACACCGGATGTAAAAGTACGTTATGCAAGTAACTATTATTCCTTAGATAATTACACGCTTACCTCACAAGACCCAAACATTGCTAAAATTGAAGGTCAAAGTTTCAAGGGTGTGAGTCTTGGCGAAACAATTATTGAAGTTGACGCAACCTGGAAAAATAAGAAGTTAACAACACGAAACTTTAATGTGACAATTCTTCCGGAGAAAACAATTATTTTTGAAAAAGAAACGGAAAAAAACAAAATTCGAGCTTTTAGCAAAAA
>CALAWM010000014.1 GCA_937895315.1 uncultured Caryophanales bacterium
AGCTAAGTTATCTTTTTCGACATCTTTAATACTGCCAAAGATGACAACATTTAGGAAACTGACGAATAAGATTGCGACAAAGGCGCCCATCGTTGCAAGTGGTGGGATTGCTAAGCGCGTAACCATAAAGAATAAGAAGATTAAACTGCCGGCCACAAAACTTTCGACAAAGTTTGTTAAACCTCTCGTTAAACCAAAGCGTAATGTTAAATAGAAACTCATAATGGCAAGGGCGACTAAAGTAACCCAGGCAATCCGACCAAAGTGCGGTGTTAAGCTTTCTTTTTGGACAGGGTTGAAGGAAATTGTGGCTTTTTCATCTAAGGTTTTGACAATTTCATCAAGGGCATCACTAAGGAAGCCATCTTGCATTGTGCCGGTCGCGGTTGTTTTAAAGGAAACCGCTTCTTCACCCGTATAATTACCTTTTAATTTATAAACATAGAAATTGTAAGTAACATTAACTTCAACTTCCCCTTCTTGTTCGAGAACGTCATATGTATGCGTTTCATAAACTGGGGCACCATTTTCTTTAACGATTGGTAAGGCTTCACCGTTTAATTCAATATAGGATAATAAAAGGCTTGGATTATTCGTGTCACTATTCGTGTTAATGTCGCTTTTTTCACTGACTTGGAAATAAACACGGGTCGTGTTAGCGTCATATTTTACAAGATTAAATGGATTGGTTGTTGTGAAGGAGGCAAAGACAAGGACAAGCACAGCCCCGATCACGCCAAGTGAACTTAAGATTGCAGTATTAAGTTTTGCTTTTGCTTCGGGTTTATGGTTCATAAAACGACCAAAATATGTTTGTTTTTCTTCGTTTAATGGATTTGGGACCCGGTCTTCATTAATGCCGTAATAACCATATGATTTACTCGATAAATGGTTGTTGGCTAAAAGCGGTAATAAAAGCGCATTATGGAGCAAGACACTTGCTAGCATTACGATACTACCAAAGATTAAGGTGGTCGCAAAACCGGCTAAAGCGGCGCCGCCAAAGAAATAACTAAAGATTCCAGTAATAAGTAATAAGACTAAGATATCGATAGTCATAAAACTTGAACGAGCAATTGCTTCATTGTGGGCTTTTTTGAAACTACGACCTTTATAGACTTCACTTCTAAACTTCGCAGCGTAGAAGATTGTACTAAAGAGACTGACGAGCGTTACCACCAGTAAGCCAATAACGGTACTTGTTGAAAACTCAACTTGAATGGCATTAAAGATAACTAAAG
>CALAWM010000015.1 GCA_937895315.1 uncultured Caryophanales bacterium
GTCTTATTAGTCAAAATTCAACCTTAACAACTTTAAAACTTAATAATACAAGAATGGGCATTGTAACCGTTAATGAACCAGTTGATAAACATTTATTAAGAAGATATTTCCCCAAAGCCGCCGCGGCCGGTGATTTATATAAAGTCGGCTGGGATGATAGTAACATGGGTAACCTTCGTTATGAAAACTATTTAGAAAAAAATACGATCATTGGTGAAGAAGATAAATTTAATTATTACACCCCGATTTATGATGCGAAAGAATTTGATGATACGTTACCTAATCCCCATGAAAAACTTATTAACTTAATGCGGGTTCTGCAAGAAAATGAAGGGAAGAGCATCGCTGAATTTAGTGTTGCCCTTGAAGCAATTGTCGATATCGATAGTTTCTTAAGTTACGCCGCTTTAAGCTATTTAGCCGGTAATCCGGATGACATGCGGAACTGGGGCAATAACTATTATATTTTCTTTAACCCGAGTAACGGCAACAAAGCGACCTTTATTCCTTATGATTATGACTGGTCCTTTGGTCTAACTTGGAATACCGGGAATATTTCAATGCTTGATGTTTCACCTTATAGCACGAAACACCAACTTGACCGTACTAAATGGCAAAGTAACCGACTTTACTGGTATACAATTGTTGAGTCGACTGACGGGGCAAGACCTTATCCAAATATTAGCCTTAATCCCGCTTATAAAGCAACGTATTCGGCGAACTTAACGGCGTATAATAATGATCCTTATTACACAGTCGCCAATTATGATAGTTACTTTAATACGTATAAAGGAGTCTACGGTGACTTAACCGTGAGTGACTTAGATAATAAAGTTTATGAAAACGATGTTAACCTTGGTCCAATCTCCCCATTTATTGACACTTACTTAATGACGAGATTCATCAATAACACCAAACAAACATTAATTGCCAATAGCCTATAGTTTACAAATTAATAAAAGAAAAAGAAGGGTTGCCCCTTCTTTTTTATTAATCAATTTTGTCTATTTCTTTTTCTTTATAACTTTAAGAATTAAGAAGACAGCACCAGCGATAACGCCAACTCCGAGCACGGAACCACCAATAATAAGTGTGGTTTTGAGGGCATTATTTGGTCCACCCGGGTTATTTGGATCGGTGGAATCACCGGGTAATGATGTTGTCGGTGGCATTGACGTTGTATCACCGCTTGTTGGTTCTTCACTCGTTGGGTTATCAGGATCGACAAAGGGGACTAAGGTAATATCATTTGGCATCGTTAAGTCATTTGCCCCACGATCCCTGACATTACGGGCGATAATCGTCGTATTGGCTTCAATTCTAAAGGAGTTTGGTAAGACTGTTCCTGGTTTTAAGGTGCCACTGGTATCGACGACAAGTTCTTGACCGCCGAGATCAATAACATCACGCCGTCCACCGACACCATAATGGTAAATGACGTAGGAATCTTGACCATCACTATAAGTTAATTTAAGTAAGTTATTACCAATTGTTGATACACCGGCTTTGCCGTCAACTTCGGTTCTTGTACTATAATTGAAACTTTGGGCATGGCGTTTTAAGGCAATCATTTGCCGATATAAATTATGGTATTCAAGATTATCCATCTTTTCGTCCCATTTAATACTATTTACTTCGTATGGACTTTGGTAACTATTATGATCAAAGTAACCGCCGCCGAGTGGTTTAGAGCGCATGATTTCACTACCGGCATGGATAAACCCAATCCCTTGACCAAGTAAGGAAATGGCTTCGGCTTGGACACTTTGGCGTTTAATGCGGTCAATGTCATAAAGATTTTTACCCGCGACTTGTAATTTATCAAAGATGGCGTAATTATCATGAACGGAGATATAGTTAACAACTTGTGACGGATTAGTGACGCCGCCAGTTACTTTACCCATAACCCCATCTTTAATTTTATTGACGCGTTCTTCATTAATGTCGGTTACTCCTAATTGGACCCAACCGCGATCACTACCGCTTGAACTGCCTTTAATGGCATCACGAATTTGGTCATTAAAACCACCAACACCGGCCGTTTTCCATAAGTTCGCGTGTTTGGCAAGGTCTTTACGGACACTCATTACGGTGCCATCCATATCCCAAGGTTCGCCGTAAACGATAATGTCACTCCGATACGTTTTAAGTTTATTAATAACAGAATTCATCGCATCAACGGTATGTAAACCCATTAAGTCAAAGCGGAAACCACCTAATTTATATTCAGTAGCCCAGAAGTAAGTTGAATCAACCATGTAGCGTTCAAACATAATCCGTTCGCTGGCGGTATCATTACCAACCCCACTGGCGTTACTGGGGGCTTCCCCGCTATAACGGAAATAGTAGCCAGGCACTAGTTTATTGAAACTATGTTGACTAATACTTGCGACGTGATTATAGACAACGTCCATAATAATACGAATATCTAAAGCGGCATAGGCTTGGACTACTTGTTTAAATTCTTGAATACGGACTAATCCGTTATGCGGATCACTTGAGTAACCACCTTCTAAAACATTATAGTTTTTCGGGTTGTAACCCCAGTTAAATTCCATGTTTGTTTCATCATTTTCTTGATCATAGAATGGTAAGATTTGTAAGGCATTAATTCCTAATTCTTTAATATGATCAAAGCCAGTCCGGACTGCTTGACCGTTTTCTTGATACATGGTGCCTTCTTCAATAAGACCAAGGAACTTTTTACGATTGGCTTCAGTGCCGTTCCATGTATCATCGGCCGTTAAGTCACTGACGTGGAGTTCATAAGGGACAACTTCCGTGGCTTTTTTAGTGCTAGTGGTGACACTGTCCCACCCAGTTGGATTCGTTTTCGTAAAGTCAACAATCATTCCGCGAATACCGTTTACTCCGGCGGCTTTAGCGTAAGGATCAGGGAATTCATTCGTCCCTAAACTATTTTTAGCGACTAAAGTGTAGTATTTTCCGTGTAAGTCCCCGTTAAGGGTTAAAGACCAGACGCCTTTTTCACCGCGAATCATTTGGTGTTCGACAAATAAGTCGTTACCAAGTTCTTTGCTGACACTCCGTGGGGTTCCGTTATCATAAATGCGGATTTTCACATCTTCACTAGTTGGTGCCCAAACTTTAAAGGTTGAATTTTGTGGCGTATAAGTAACTCCAAGGTCACTTCCGGTATAGGTCATATTATCAATAAAGAAAGTATTGTCATATAAGCCATCAAAGGTGGCGTTTTTAACTTTTGATGTTCCGGTTTCTTTAAAAGTAACAGTAACTTCGTAAAGGGCGGTTAAATCAACCGTTTCCCCGATATTAATTTTAAATTCATAACGGAAAGCGGCAGGAATATAATTAGCGGTAACATTGCCGTTTACTAAAGCACTACCGGCTTTACTAACACTATAAGTTAAAGGTTCTTTATATGTTTGGACGGTTAATTCACTTGTCCCCGTAAAACGGGCGCTTAATAGTTTTTCGCCTTTTGCTTCTTCTGCGGTTTTATAAACGGTTGTTTCCATATCGACGAGATAGAAATGGCGTCTTTTGGTGCCAGTTCCATCGTCAACGGCGGGGTAATCTTGGACATCAATTTTAATATCCGGGGTTTGGGCTGACCAACTTCCCGGACGGATAATTAAATTTAAGTATTGCGGATTAGTGAAGTAAGTCGAGGCAACTTGGAGAACCCGTCCGTAACTATCACTGCCAGTGAAAGGATAAGCTTGGCCATTTTGACCTTCGCCCCATAGCCATAAGTCGTATTGTGATTGTAAATTATCATTCCGCCAGTAGTGGAGGGTATAAATTGAAGGTTCGATCTCTGGTACTTCCGGATCAGGATCACCAGAGGACGGATCAACGATAACCGGTAAGAATTTTGACCAGTAGCCAATAACTTCACCGCCACCATTACCCCAGGCGCCTTCATTGATGACAAACATATTATTTTCACCAGTATAAGGAATTAGTAAATCTTCCGATTGATTCCATTTATTTGTCCAGTCGTTAAGTGGAGCGGCGGGATTCATTCTTGTAAAGATAATGTTTGCTTGGGAGTTCATTGGAATGGTGAATTCATAGATTTCCGTTTCTAGATTGGTAAGCGTTAAATCATACCAAGTAGCTGGATCCCAAGTGTAGGCGGCAAAACGGGCTCCATCGGCGCGCCAGTTCGCGTTTGTTTTTAAATATAACGTAATTGTTTCTGCTGCTTTTGTTTCAACTTTGGCGTCATCTTTTGTTAGACGCGGAATCGTTAATCCCGTCAAAAAGACTAGCGCCAACATAAAGAAATTGCGTATTCCTTTTTTCATAAGTAAGCCTCATTCTTTCTTTCCATCATTTAATAAAATAGTGCGGTCAATCTTTTAAAGAATTACTGAATATCACTTTATTTTAATATATCATATTAACGGCATTAATATATCGAAAAAACCTAAATGAAAATCTTTTCAATTATGCCCTAAAATGCTAAAATGAAATTGTAATTAATGACAAACCTTGATAGAAAGTAGGTATATGGCACTTTTTAATCCACGAAAGTATTATGTCGTCACTTGTAAGTTTGGTCATGTCGGACGTGATAAATATTTACCGCTTGATGTACCAATCAAAGCTTTCAACAAGAAAGAAGCAAGTGAAAAAGCCAAAAAACTTGGTGGTGTGAAAAGGGATCATCCCGATTGGTGTTTAAAAGAACCCCAAGAAATTACGCAGGAAGAATATGATGCCTTACGGATTATTCTCACTTCCGACCCATATTGGAATAAGAAAACCCGGCAAAACATTGCTCTTTTTAAAGATCGGCTCGTCGATGAACCAAATTATACGAACATTCGTGGTGTTAAAACCAATACGGTTAGTTTTAAAAAACCAACAACTGCGGAAATCAAAATGTTTCATAAAAAGAAACGAAAAATCATTGAAAAAGAAATCGATGATTTACTTAATGAAGATATTGAATAAATAAATTAGTGTTATATAAATGACCGCTTATTCTTGCGGTCTTTTTATTAAGTGCGAAATAGCTACATTTCCTAAGACAACAACGATAACCATAAGTGCACTTAACGAAATCCACATTAAAGGGGAAAGACTAATATTTGTTTGGACTTCCGGGGGAAGCATATTTGCAAAGTCTTTATCAAAGTCTCTTTCGAAGTCTTTAATCTTTGCTTCAGTTGGGTATTCTTCCCATGCATAGGCTTTAGTGTATATATCCTCTAAGACGCCAAAATAGAAATTCATTAAGGCATAATCGACATTTTGGGCGAAACGTTTTTAACATCGGGAGCATTAAAGTGTTCACGATATATTTCATTAATGCGTTTTTGCGGCACAAAGGTATCAAGTTTATCACCAATGACCATGCTCATCCCGAGATAATCTTGTAAAGAATTATCTTTTTTGTTGGTGTCAAAATAGAAAACAAGTAAAAGTCCCATCTCATTTTCGCCAATATCCCAATCAGCGAATAGTTTTTCTTCATCTAACGAATTCTTTTTCCCAACATAAGTTGCGACAACGACTTCGGCGCCACTTATTTCTTTTTCTTGGTAAATTGTCGCCTGCGAATCAACTTCAGTTAAGGTCGTACCATTTTCATAAATATAGTAATTGGTGACACTACTTAAGCGTTTGGCATTGTCATTAATGTAATGCGCGCGGGTATGGGGTATTTCTTTTTTTGCTTCGAGACTGGTAGATGGAGTATTCGTGCATGCTGAAACAACAAAAAGTAATGGAAATAGTCCAATTAACGTTTTTGGGCGTTTAAGCATACTTTCCTCCTTTAATTAAAACTCGGTAAGGTGGGTTGATAGAGATTGATGTCCCAAATCAATTCGAGCGGATAAAAGTGCAAATAGATGATATTTGGAAAAACTCTTATAGTATTATTATAATTAATAATTTCAGCATTTAAAGTATTGATATTATTTATGACAGTTAAAGTTTTAGTTTTATAACTATCTAAATCGGTTTCACTTAATGTAAAAGGGGTATATTTGGTGGGGTTATCTTGCAAAATATCGACCAAATTCACAAAAGTTTGATCGATTAATTTCGCAGTGTTATATAACTTTGTTTGATCGTTATTCGTTATTTCACTTACAAAAACGGTGTGGTTTGTTTTAATTGTATCGATACCGCTTAAGATTTCTTGATCGGTTGTTTCAATATAATCAACAATCTTATCGACTGCTTGATAACGTTCTAGTAATGAAGTGTGGACTTCATCTTTTTCACTGACGATTTTATTCTTACTCATTTTGGCATTACTGACTGCGCCAATCCATGAACTAATGGTGACGACTGCCACTAAAACAATAATCCCGAGAATATAATAATGTACTCTTTTCAAAGGCATGATTCGTCCCCCTTAATTTCATTATATTAATATATCATATTAAGTCCAATAAAAATAACAAAATTAAACCCATTTTGGTAATAAAATATTCCTATTTTGTAGAGTTATCGATAATTAAATACGATTAATAAGGGATGAGATTGAAGTAATAAGTTTGACTTGCGGTAATCGTATCATTGATTAAGATTGAGACGATAATATTAACATTACGACTTACTTCACTGGCGTTATGGGCATCAATTGCTGGTCCATTAAGACTAATATGGTCAACGAGTGATTGGAAGGATGTAACACTACTTGCGTCATAGGTTCCAATCGGACTAAAGGTTTGACCGGTCACCGGATTACCTTCATAAGTATGGTCTTTAATACTCTTAAAGAAGTAACTATCATTCCCGTGCAAATCAATGTTAAATGTAATAATTTTATCTTTAAAGTCACTAAATTCAAATGTTTCGGGGAACACTAAGGTTTCTTTAAAGTATCTTAAATCATAAGGGTTAAGTGGGTCTTTTGGTTGGGGAGGATTGGCCATACTTTCATTAAGATTTGAATGGTTAATGATATTAATAATGTCATAATCCTTCATAATTGCTTCGCCAATTTCTTTATCTAAATTAGGTTCTTCTAAAGTGAAATAATACGTTTCTGTGCGACTTTGTCCTTCATTTGTCGCTTTAATTGTAATCGTGAAGTCAAATTTTTCTTGGGTAGCGTATTGATATAATGTTTTGGTTTCCACCCCTTCGAAGTGATTTCGTAAATCATCAATGGTTACGACCGTGGAGGGAATTTCATTTTTATATGTGCCAACTGGGGTAAAGGTATAGACTTCAACGTCACCAGTGATTTCAGTGTTTGTGGCGTCAATTTCTTCAATCGGTTTTGCCATATTCATGTTAAAGAATAATTCCGGATGATCAGTAGTGACTTCAAAAGTTACTTCGCCGACATCAACAATATCAATCTTTTTAGGTATTGCTAATGAGTCACGGAAGTAAGATATGGGTAAGGGATTATTAATGTCGGTTGGTAAGACACTGATGTCTTCTAAGGAATCATCTTTTTCATGATAAATATTAATTAAGTATTTTGATTTAAAGACTTCATCTAATATGACATCGCTAAAGTTTGGTTTTTCCAAAGAGAAATAAAACTTCTCGCTTTTGGTTGTATCTCCGCTTCTAAGAGTAATCGTAAGATCAACATCACTTGACGCTTGGTTGGTCGCATCAATTAATTCTTGCTTTGATTTATTCTTTAATGTTTCTTCTAATTCACTAAAGGTATTAACGTCATCAAGAATGGTTGATGTGCCAACAGGGATTACTAAATTAAGGGCAAAATCAACTGGGAACGGTAAAGAACTAAGATCAAAATTAAAACCTTCTGGTAATTCATCTTTAGTGATTGTAAGTACTTTAAAAGCGTCTTCTTGATCATTAAAGGAAACATCGAAAAGCACGCTAATCGGGGTGTTTAATAAATTTGTGTTTAAGGAACTTGGAATAACTAAGACATTTTTTAAGTATTCAAGTTTACCGCGATTTTCACTTTCAGTAGGTTTCTTCTCCCATTCGATAACTTTTGGTTCGCTTTCCTTGCCTTCGGGCATTAAGTCGATGGCCGTCACTAAGTATGGTGTCTTAATAAAAGCATTAACTAAGATATTACCGATAACATTCTCAAGAAAGGTACAACTCGTTAACGTAAAAAGCGCGACAAGACTAAGCGATAAAAATTTTGATAGTCGTTTCATTTATAGGGACCCCCACAGTCAATTTAATAATAACATTTAGCGTTGTAAAGAGTACGGCAAGTGCAAATAAAAAGATAAAAAATTTTAAGGCGAGTTTTGGATTACTTGTGCTTTTTTGTTTGATGTTATAGGTTAAGGCACTTATGCCGTATAGGAAGATGATAATGATAATCCACCAATAGATGATGCCAAAGCGCATATTGGCAAAATCAAGGGTAAGCCAACCTAATTCTTTAAAGTTTAAGAAGAAATAAGGAAACTCATATAGGCCAAAATTTGCCCCGCTAAAGTAAAGAATATAGGTTGCTATTAAATACGTTAATCCGCTAATTAAAGCAAGCGAACGGACATATTTAGGAGGCATTTCATCTTCTTCTAATAAATAGTTTACAAGTCCAAGAATCGGTACTAAATTATGAAGGGTCAGGTTTCCGGGTGAATAAAAGTAACTAACACTTGGAATAAAAGGTCCTAAAAATAATGAAAAGACGATAAAGGTTAAAAGAATGGCACTGATCGCAATATGGTGAAAAGAAACTAAGGCGGGTGGATTTTTTATTCCTTTAATGTCATATATTAATAAGATAAGGGCGGTAATCGCTAAGATGATATTACTTTGGGTTGTGAAATATAAAAAGGCGCTATAGCCTCTTCCTGATAAAAAACCAATAAACTGTTGGGCGATCACGCCAATGATTACAAAAACGATGATAATAATTTTAAGAATAATTCGTAATTGCCGTTTTGTTATCTTTTTCACTAGTATATTATACTAGAACATAACCGTGATTTGAAGTAATAGTGGGAATAAAGTCAAATAATACCTAATCGTTAATGATTCGATAATAGTTCTTTAAATAGCGTTTAAATCAACTTTACAAATTGCCAAATATTGACTATTTTTGCTTCTTTTAAGTTACATCTAATAAAAAATGCTATATAATTATGGTATCTCATGCTAAGGAGGAAATATGGAAAAATTTAGTGTGAAAAAAATTGTTGGTGAAGTACTTGGCACGTTAGCGTTAGTACTCATTGGCGCTGGCTCAGCTGCTTTAACCGGTAATCTTCTCGTTACGGCACTTGCTTTTGGGCTTACGGTTGTTGTCTTAGTGGCAGTTGGCGGAGGTCAATATAACCCAGCAGTCAGTTTTGCAGCGGCAATTGACAAACGGATTGGATGGGTTGAAATGCTCATTAACATCGTTGCGCAAATTGTTGGAGCAATTCTTGCCGCCTTATTACTTTGGCTCTTCTTAGGAAGCAACGCAAACTTAGGTGTTAATGGCTTAGGTGGAAATCTTGCGGCGATGGAAAATGCCTTCTTAGGCGGTTTATTAGGTGTCGCGGTCGAAACTGTTATTACCTTCCTCTTCGTCTTAACCATCTTACGGGCAACCCGGGTTAATGAAGAAGGCAAAGGCAATGTTTTAGCACCAGTTGTCATCGGTTTAGCCCTTGTCGTGTTAATTGGCTTAGGCTTCAATTTAACCGGCGGTAGTTTAAATCCAGCCCGGAGTATCGGACCAGCCTTAATCCAAGGAACATTTGATAACCTTTGGGTTTACCTCGTTGGACCAATGCTTGGTGGCGGTCTTGCGGCTTTAGTCCACAAAGTGCTTTAATTTAACTAAAAGTTAAGTAAATAAACAAGGTGGAGCGATTCACCTTGTTTTTTATTGCAAAAAGCATAAATTATCGGTATCATTATAAATACGCCGACGTGGCTCAATCCGGCAGAGCAACTGAATCGTAATCAGTAGGTTGCAGGTTCAATTCCTGTCGTCGGCACCATGAATAAAAAATAGGTTTGATGTTATAGTCAAACCTTTTTCTTTTAGCAGATCGGAAGAGC
>CALAWM010000016.1 GCA_937895315.1 uncultured Caryophanales bacterium
ACCCCAGCTGCCCGGAAGGTCGCAAAAGACTTAGGTGTTGATATTCAAAAAGTAGAAGGCAGTGGGCCAAGTGGCCGCGTCATGAAAAATGATATTATCGCCTTTAGTGAAAAAGGAAGCGAAAAGAGTGCGAAAATGCCGTCTTTTACAAGCGCACCCATTTCACGCGACGGTGACGTTAGTGTCGTTCCGCTTACTAAATTACGGCAAGCGATTGTGAAAAGTATGACCATTTCAAAAAGTGTCATTCCCCATTCCGTCTTAATGGATGAAGTCCGCATTGATGAATTAGTAGAACTTCGTGCTAAAACGAAAGCAAGTGCCGAAAGTAAAGGGGTTAAGCTTACATATATGGCCTTTATTATTAAAGCGGTAACGATAGCGCTAAGTGAATTCCCATTATTTAACGCTAGTTTTGATCATGAAAAAAATGAAATGATTATTAAGCACTTTATAAATATTGGCATTGCTGTTGATACTATTGACGGCCTAATTGTGCCAAATATAAAGGCTGCAAATACGAAAGGAATCTTTACATTAGCCAAAGAATTAAATGAAGTTGCGACTTTAACAAGAGAGCGCAAAATCCAATTAGCGAGTTTACAAAATACGACCTTTACGATTACAAACTTTGGGGCGATGGATATTGCTTTTGGCACGCCAATTATTAATCACCCTGAAGTAGCGATATTAGGGGTTGGAAAGATTAGTCAAAAACCAGTAGTAGAAAATGGCCAAGTAGTCGTAAGTTACGTCTTACCACTTTCGATTGCCGTTGATCATCGGGTTATTGATGGCGCTGACGCGGGACGCTTTTTAATCCGCGTGAAAGAATTATTGAATAAACCTTCATTAATGCTCTTTAGTTAGGAGGAGTTATGTACGATATTATTGTGTTGGGAGCCGGTCCTGGGGGATATGTCGCCGCGATTAAAGGGGCGCAACTTGGGGCGAAAGTACTCCTTATTGAAAAAGAAAAAGTTGGTGGAATATGTTTAAATCACGGCTGTATTCCGACGAAAACCTTACTAAAAAGCGCTAAAGTGTATAAAACAGTCTTAGAGGCTAGTAGTTTTGGAGTGGACCTTAGCGGGAAAGCAAAAGTCAACATTGTAAAGATGATGGACCGTAAAAATAAAGTTGTATCGCAACTGACAAACGGTATTAGCTATTTATTACGGAAAAATAAAGTGGATGTCGTCTATGGCTACGGCGAAGTTAAAAGCGCACATGAAGTTGTAGTATCTAACAAAAGCTACACAACAAAAAAACTTATTATCGCGACCGGAGCTAGTACTTTTATTCCCCCGATTGAAGGGCTGAAAGAAAGTTTAAGTAACGGCACTGCATTAACGAGTCGCGAAATGTTAAATGTTGATGTCTTACCTAAAAGCCTTGCCATTATTGGCGGCGGGGTCATTGGAGTTGAATTTGCGACCCTTTTTGCCTTACTTGGAGTTGAAGTATATGTTTTAGAAATGATGCCCACTATTTTAACGATGCTTGATGAAGATATTGAAGTCGCTTATACGAAAGCGTTAGAAAAATTTGGTGTTAAAGTTATTACAAGCGCGGAAGTTAAAAAAGTTGATGGAGCAAAAGTTACGTATATTAATAATGATAAGAGCACAACTCTTAATGTTGATAAAGTATTAGTTGCAGTTGGGATGAAGGCTAATAGTCAAGGCTTAGAAGCTTTAAACTTAGCGTTAGACCGATCAAGCATTAAAACAAACGAATACTTAGAAACAAGTGTTCAAGATGTCTATGCGATTGGTGACGTTAACGGTAAACATATGTTAGCTCACGTTGCAAGTCATGAAGCGCTGATTGCTGTTAGTCATGCTTTAGGGAAAAAGACTGTCGCGATGGATTATACAAAAATTCCGATTGCGATATACGGCTCCCCGGAAATTGCTGCCGTTGGCTTAACCGAAAAAGAAGTAAAAGCCCAAGGCATTAAATATAAAACATCTTTATTCCCACTTAGTGCTTCTGGTAAAGCATTAGCAGAAGACGAAAAAGAAGGCTTTATTAAGTTAATTGTCAGCGCTGAACATAATGAATTACTCGGCGCCCATATATATGCTTATAACGCTACCGAATTAATTAGTGAACTAGTACTCGGTCTTAACTTAGAAGTAACAGCGGAAGAATTAGCAACGAGCATTCACCCGCATCCGACCCTAAGCGAAATCATAATGGAAGCAAGTTTAGGTGCTGAAGATAAACCAATCCATTTATAAAAATAAACTTAACCCTTAGTGCAAACTAGGGGTTTTTTCTTCTTTTGTGGGAGAATAATGTTCCTTTTTCATGATTTTTCGCTAGATTATGGGCAATATGTTTACACACCTTTATTATTTTTATATAATACTTATATAGTTTTATTAGAAAAGGAGCCCTTATGAAAAAATGTGTTTTCTATACCACACTTAGTGCCCTACTTTTCACCGTAATTGGTTTAGTGTTAGCCCTTGTTGCTAATTTAACCATTTTCACCGAAGTGGTAGGTAATATAGTTGGTTTATTTCCTGAACATTGGATTGTCTTAATTCCCCCAGCCGTAGGACTCGTCTTTATCATTATTAATTTAATTGGTAAGGGGATTAGAAGATTAAAAAGAGTTGATACTCCACTTGTCTTACTCGTCTCAACCTTTGCCTACTTATTAGTCGCCCCACTTGCTTACGTTGAATTTATCGTGCGGACAAACCCACCAGTTAGTCTTATCTTTACAACTGGCGCAGGACTTATCGTCTTAATGCACGCTATCTTATTAGTAACGGCGCTTGTCGATACATTCGGCCGGAAAAACAAGAAAAAAGAAGCCGTTCCCGAAGCGGTTAAAGAAGAAAAAGTTGAAGAGAAGGTTGAACCTGCCCCGGCAATAGAAGAAAAAGTTGAAGCCGAACCGGAAGAAAAGCCAGCAGAAGCAAAAGAACCGGAAAAACCAGTCGAAGAAGAAAAAGTCGTCGCCCCCGTTGAATATCTTGATGAGGAAGTTGAAGACGAAGAAGATTTAGAAGAAGAAACTGAGGAGGAAGCTACTGTGCGTAAAGAAGAAAATAAAAAAGCCAAAGCAACCCGGGCCGCCAAAAAAGAAGCCCCAGTAGAAGAAGTCAAAGATACCGCGGTGAAAAAAGACGGCAAAGACAAAGAATATGACCGCATCTATCACATCATGAAGCGCGCCAAAGATGATCGCTGGATTGTTAAAATCGCCCAAAGTCGGAAAGCCATCAAAATCTTTGATACGCAGAAAGAGGCCATTGCTTACGCTGAGGTCTTAGCGAGCAATAACAACGGAGTTGTCCGTATCTTCGCCTCAAAAGGCGCCAACAAAGGGCGCATCATCGTTTAAATTATTAAGGCATCTTCGCTTGAAGGTGCCTTTTTATGTATTGCTAACTACATAGAAAGGAAACAGATAGTATGGCAAAAATCATAATTATTTCTGGTGATTTAGCATCAGGGAAAAGTGCACTTGCAAAAAGACTTTCCCGGCATTACCAAATCCCTTATTTTTCCAAAGCGAAATTTAAGGAAATCTTAGGCGAAAAGATTGATTTTGAAGGAATCGATCAAAACAAACGGATTAGTAAGTCCGCCTATGATTTATTAACACACATGGCATGGCGTTTCGCCCAAGTCCGTGGCAGTGTTATCTTAGAAGCAAACTTCCATGAAACGCAACTCGAACAAATCAAAAAAGATGTCGAATTCATGAACCACAAAGTTGAGTTAGTGTACTTAACTGGTGACTTAGATGTATTATTTGAACGTTTCCTCTATCGGGAACACTATGAAAATCGTCACCCGGTCCACCTAACCCATCCCTTACGTTCCTTAGATGAATTTGAGGCATATATTTTAAAATTACGGAATGAAAAAGAAGTCTTACCCCGCAAGATGCTTGATACGACCAATTGTGATCACGAGATGATTTTTGAAAAAGCACTTAAACTAATCGGTGGCTTGGACTAAAAGGAGTACATATGAGTTATACCACTGATAAAATTAGAAACATTTTATTCTTGGGTCACCAAGGCTCAGGAAAAACGACATTAGTCGAAACAATCGTTAGTAATGTCCTAGGTCAACCAGCAGGTTCGATTGAACGGAAAAATACCGTTAGTGACTTTACGACCGAAGAAAAAAACCGGCTTAGTAGCTGCTCGTTAGCGATTGCTAGTTTAGATTATGGTGATTATCATCTTAATTTATTAGATGCCCCTGGTAACGATGACTTTGTCGCAGACATCATTGGCGTCCTTGACATGGTTAAAGCCGCGGTCTTAGTCCTTGATGCGACGAAGAAAATCGAAGTTGGGACTATTAAGCACTATAATATGCTTAAAAAACACGGTATTCCGACCTTTATCTTCGTTAACAAGATGGATAAAGAACTTATTAATTTTGATGCTTTATTAGATCAAATTACTGAAACTTTAGGGAAAAAAGCCGTTAGTTTTGTTTATCCTTTAGGGAAAAATGAAAACTTTGATGGCTTTATCAATGTCATTAGCCTTAAAGCCCGGAAGTATGATGGGACGAAAAGTGTTGATGATGTCATCCATGATGATAAAAAAGAAAAAGTACTTGAACTTCATAACACTTTAGCCGAGCAAGTCGCTTTAACCGATGATGCTTTACTTGATAAATTCTTCAGCGGTGAAAGTTTAACGATGGAAGAAATCCGCCACGGACTCCATAAAGCCGTTTTAGGCGGGGAAATTGCTCCGGT
>CALAWM010000017.1 GCA_937895315.1 uncultured Caryophanales bacterium
TTTGTAGAAGATTTCTTTTAAGTGCGACTCACTATAAGTGTTTACAATCTTCCGGGCAGTGATTTCATTATTCATTTGATCCATCCGCATATCAAGTGGAGCATCAAAGCGATAACTAAAGCCTCTTTCGCCGACATCGAATTGCGGACTACTAACCCCTAGATCAAGGAGAATAGCGTCAGCACCCATGACCCCAATTTCTTCTAATTTAGACCGAAAATCTTTGAAATTAGCGTGGATTAAGGTGAAGTTTTGTTTCACGCGTGATAAGACTTCCCGCCCTTCATTTAGGGCGGTTATGTCTTGATCAAACCCATAAAGATGACCTTTACTTGAACCGTTTGATAAACTTTCAAGCATCGCTTTGGCGTGACCGGCGCGGCCAAGGGTTAAGTCGACAACAATACTGTCTTTTTTAAGATTTAGCCCTTCGATTACTTCTAGAAGTAAGACGGGCGAATGGCTACCCATGACGTTCTCCTTCAAGGGTATTGGCAACTTTTTCTAAATTAAGGAGGGCATTTGCTTCATATTCTTCATAAGCATTCGTATCCCATATTTCTAAGTGATCCCCAACGCCGATGACAGTGACAGCACTGCCAATTTGATATTTTTTAAGAATGCGGACACTTAAGGTAATCCGTCCAGCATTGTCAACTTCTAACTCTTCAATACTGGCATACATTGTCCGAACATATGAGCGAGTATTGGCGTCTTTATAGTTTAGATTTTGGAGATAATCTAACTCTTTTTGATATGCATCTTCTGGATAAACACTAAGCGAACCTTCAAAGCCTTGGAGAATGTAGAGTTTTTTTAATTCCTTTAACGTCTCACGAAAACGAGCCGGAACGACTAAGCGTCCCTTGGCGTCTAAGTTATGGTAATAGGTGCCAAAAAATTTCATCTCCCACTTTCTCCCACTTTCATTGACTTCATTATACATAAATGTATTTTAGTTGTAAACCGAAAAAGCAAAGAAAAATAAAAAAGAAGAGTTGCCTCTCCTTTTTGGTCGATGGTATGGAAAAAAGTTATTCTTCGTCGAGATCTAATTCATCAAAAAGATCGCCGTATTCATCGGCAAGGGTTTGCTTTTTGGCGTAAAATTCGTCTTCGCTTAATACTTCATAACCTTCACCACTGACTGGTCTTTTTGCGCCGGGTTTAATTGCTTTAATTGGGATGTAACTAAGGATTAAGGCAAAGGCATAATGATCGAGTTCAATGAAAGGTCCTTTTTCATAAAAACAGTCATCACTTTCTAGTTCAATATCCGGATTTGTAAAGTTAAAACAAAGTTCATCATCAAGTTCAATTTCTTGATCAAAGAGTTCTAAGGTATAGGCGCATTGTAAAGTGACGGTCACTATGGCACTAAAGTGCGCTTCAAGGACTTCGGTGAAAGTATCGTAAGTTACCGTTAAGTTAAAGGGTTTAATGCCTTTAAGTGAGTAATTGGCGCTAAAGTCTTCATGACTTAAATCGACTTCTTCAGTGGCGCTTAAGTTCGCGGTTATATTCGCGGGTATTTTAATTTTCATTAGCTTCTAACCTCGGCATTTAATTTAGTTTTCAAAGCATTAGTAATATTAGTCATTACTTCCTTTATTTCGCTTTCTACGAGTGTTTTTTCATTGTCCATCAACCGGATTTTAATGGCGACAGACTTTTTATCGGGGGTGTTAATTAATTTCGTATAAACGTCAAAGACTTCAACATTTGTCACTAATTTGCCGCCACTTACTTTAATAACTTTTAGTAATTCGCTGACTTTTAAATCGTGATCAACAAGGAGGGCTAAATCGCGGCTAACAAAGGGGAAGCGGGCGGGAGGACTTACTTTTTGCCTTCCAGTTTTAAGTGCTAAAAGTGCGCCTAAATCTAATTCTCCAACAATGGTGTCATTATTTAAACCATATTCTTTTTGCATTGTCGGATGGAGTTTACCAAAGACTCCGACGACTTTGCCTTGAACTTTCAATAATGCACTTTGCATTGGATGTAATCCGTGATCAAGATAGAGGTTATTTTCGATAAATTCATAACGATTTTCGCTTAAGCCGATAAAGGTTAAGATCGTGGAAATTAAACCTTTCGCTGTGTAAAAATCATAAGGTTTTTTCATTAATTCCCCTTGAACTTTCTCGGCGCCATAAAAGGCAAAGGCAAGATGTTCTTTATGATGATTTTGACTTGTAATGTTACTTACTTCAAAAAGCGCTAAATCGGTGGCTTGACGACTGACATTATAACTTAATGTTTCTAGTAAACTTGGCAATAAATTGATTCGTAAATAAGCCCGTAAAGGGGTCATAGGATGCTCTAAACTTAAAGCGTCATCTTGATTTAAATAGGCAAATTTAGCAAGGCTTTCCTTGTTGGTAAGGGTGTAATTTAAAGTTTCATATAACCCTAAGCTGCGTAATAATTTTCGTAATTCAAAGCGGGCTTTTTGTGTTTCATCAAATTCCCCAATTGTCGTATTTAAGGTTGGTAATTCGCTTTTGACATGTTCAAAACCGCGGACTCTAATAATTTCTTCGGCTAAGTCGGCTAGATAGGTAATATCTTGACGATACTCCGGTAAAGTCACACTGTTATCGGCATTAACCTCAATATTTAATGATGATAAGGTTTCAAGCATTTCCTCTTTGGTGAAGGCGGTTCCTAAAAGCATATTAATATACTTTTCATCAAAGATAATTGGTTTAACTTCTTCTTTTGGTTTGCTAACAAGGACACTATCACTTACTAAAGCATGTGGTAGTAATTCTTTGATTAAAGCGAGAGCAAGATTATTAGCTTCTTCAAAGTTATTAGGATTAACCCCTTTACTAAAGCGACTACTGGCTTCACTTGGTAAATTAAGCCGCGTCACACTTAACCGAATCGCTTCACTTTGGAAAACGGCAACTTCAACGGCAATTCGTTTCGTGGTGAGGGTCACCATTGAATCATGGGCGCCGATGATACCGCCTAAGCATAAAACCCCATTTTCGTCACTAATTACTTGGTCGCCGGGTAATAAGTAATATTTTTTATCGTCTAGTGCCACAAAACTTGTCGTTAAGTCATCCCGAACGACAAAGGTTTCATTATGGACTTTATCAAGGTCATACATATGAAGCGGACGACCAGTTAAAAGCATAACACAGTTACCAATATCGACAATATTATTAATCGGACGATGACCGTGTTTTAATAAGATTTGTTGGAGCCAGAAGGGAGATGGTTCAACCTTAATATTTTGCACTTCGGTCAAGGCAAAAGATGATGTTTTTTGGGCGGGAACACTTAATTTTATCTTCGTTTTAAGTTCCTTTTTAATATTATGAATTGGGAAATCATATTCTAAATCGAATAAGGCTCCTAGTTCACGGACAATG
>CALAWM010000018.1 GCA_937895315.1 uncultured Caryophanales bacterium
GTTAAAAACATTGCCATGAGCCCGTTTTCATTCACGGTATATAAATCTTGGTATACTTTTGCAAGATTATAGGCAAGAGTCATTCCTGCCCGACTCGTGATTTTATCAATAATAAAGCCACTGACATCCGCGCCACTAAAGTTAAAAAGTGATTCTATACCGTTATAATAAGTTTTTTGAATATCAAAACTATTAATCCACGCTTCAGCGACAATGTATGATTCTGGTTTATGGGTTTTGACTAAATTACTAAACCATTTTAAGAACGCAATACTATTGGCGGAATCAGGATAAAAGTGACTCGTGGCATCAAGGCGAAAGCCTTTGACCCCTTTATCGAGCCAAAACTTGGCTATTTTCGTAATTTCTTCGCGGACAGCAATGTTATCAAGTAAAAATTCCGGCATTGAATCGCCAAAGGTAGTGTGGGTCTTAACGGTGCCGTTATCCCAGTAAAAATCATACCAATTGGCTTTATTCGTCGGATCATTGACGTCAAAGTTATTCGTTCTAAAGTTTTCTTTGCCTTCTAAAAACCACGGATGGGCACTTGAACTATGATTAATGACTAAGTCAATAATAATATCAATATTGTGACTTTTGGCAGTATTAATTAAAGTGGAAAAGTCATTCATTGTCCCAAAATCACTATTAATGCCGTAATAATCCATGACATCATAGCCGTGATATGTTGGAGAAGGATGAATGGGGGTGAGCCAAAGCCCTTTAACCCCCAGTTTTTCTAAATACGGTAATTTGTTGGTAATACCTGCTAAATCACCTTTGCCGTCACGATTACTATCGGCAAACGAGCGGACAAAAATTTCATAATAAACACCACCATCTTTATTGGTGATTGTTTCATCTATTGCATAATCTTGCGGTGTAGTATCTACACTTATATCTTCACTTGGTCGTTCACAGCCAGCCATAATTAAAAGGGGAATAAGGAGCGCTAAAGTGCGTTTGCTTTTAAAGCCATGCATATTAACCTTTAACCGCCCCACCGGTAACGCCGCTCACGTAGTAGCGTTGCATGACCATGAAGAGGGCAACAATTGGAATCGATACAAGGACTGATCCCGCACAGAACATTGTGAAGTAACGGCCTAAGTATGATTGATTTTCATTAATCATCTTCCATAAGCCGAGAGCAACGTTATAAGCACTGACTTGACCTTTATTGATTGTCCGAATAAAGATGTAATCACCCCATGGACCCATAAAGGCGGTCAAAGCGGTAAAGATAACGATTGGTTTACTAAGCGGAAGAATAATGTGCCAGAAGATTTGTGCTTTATTGGCGCCATCAATTTCGGCAGCTTCATCAATCGATTTACTAATCGTATCAAAGTAGCCTTTACTTACTAAATAACCCATCGCTGCCCCACTTGTCCCAACGAGAATCAAACTAATAATGTAGTTGGCGTCAGGGACTGGTTCACTCGAAGTAGGTAATAGACCAATGGTTTTTAGAATATTATAAATAATGATCATCGACATAAAGCCGGGGAACATTCCTAAAACCATTAAGAATTTCATTAAACCTTTCCGGCCTTTAAAGTCAAGGCGACTAAAGGTATAACTTGTCAGTAAGACGATAAGGGTGGAAATTACACTACTTGCAATTGCGACGATGAGGGTGTTTAAAAACCACCGCCCATAAGGCATTTCCGTTGTGGTAAATAAGTTAATAAAGTTATTAAATGTGTATTCTTTTGGGAAAAAGTATGAGGCGGGGCCAGTACTTTCGCCACGGAAGGCATTGGCGACTAACCACACAATTGGAAAGAGCCAAACAATTGAGGCAGCAATAAGAAGGATGTATAAGAAGACATCAACAATATTCCGCGTTACCCGTTGATTTTTGAAAATACTCGGTTTCTTCGGTTTTCTTGTTTCGACTATTTCTTCTTCTTCATAGATTACGTCTAATTCAACATTTTCCATTAGGCAAAGTCTCCTTCCTGTTGCGCGGCGGCGGTGCGGCTATATAAGACTAAGGTAATCGTTGCGCTAATAATAAAGACAAAGATCCCTAAAGCACTACCAATCGCGTATTCATATTTGTCGCTACCAATTGTTAAGTTAAATAACCAGGTAACTAAGATATCGGTATGGCCATAAGTTACCCCAAATTTATTCGCGGCCGGTCCTCCTCCAGTAAGGAAGAAGATAACGTTAAAGTTATTAATGTTACCAACGAATTGGGTAATTAAGTATGGTCCAGTAACGAAGAGAATGTAAGGCATAGTAATTTTAAAGAATTGACGAATTGGACCTGCGCCGTCAATCCGGGCTGATTCATATAAATCGGCGGGAATATTCATTAAAATACCAGATGTAATAAGCATAGTATATGGTACCCCAACCCAAATATTAACGAGAATAACGGTTACTTTCGCCATCGTACGATCGGTTAAGAAGGGGATTTTTTGTAAGCCCCACGTTACTAACGTTTCATTAAGTGGTCCATATTCATGGAGTAAACGGCTCATTAACATTAAGGTAACAAATTGCGGAACGGCAATCGTAATAACGAAGACTGTCCGCCATAATTTTTTCGCTTTTAAACTGCGCCGATTAATAACCATGGCTAAGAGTAAACCAAGAATATAGTTGGTAAATGTCGCAAAAAACGCCCAAATGAACGTCCATTGGACAATAACCCCTAAAGCTTGACCAAAGGAAGCACCACCCGGTGTCGCGGTAAATAATGCTTTAAATGTATCAAAACCAACCCATTGAATTAATTTATTGGGTGGACTATTAACCCAGTTATAGTTTGTAAAGGCGACTAATATCATGAATATTGTCGGTAAGATGGTAAAGGTCGTCAAGGTAATAAAGGGAATCGTTAACGTTGTTAAGTGGAATCTCTTATTTAAGAGTGACTTTAATTCATCTTTGAAAGTTGGAAGTGGGTTAACAAATTTTTGCACTTCAACCCCTTCTTCCGCATTTACATTTTGTTCATTAAATTCTTTTTTACTGGTGTTATATTCTTTTTCGGCAAGGTAAGTACCCTTGACGTTTAAATACCAAATAACAAAGAAAATTAATGAAAGAACGATAACGGCAACGGAATAAAGTAAGATGACCATTGAGTTATCTTTTGGGGTACCAATTCCACGGACAATGTATTCTTCCGGGCAAGGTTCACCAGGCGCCGGAGGTGGGAACATTGTACATGTTTCTTCATACACCATGGGGGTTGTACCTAAATTGACAATTCGACTGGCAATATAAGCACCGCCACCGGGGACTAACATAAAGACAAAATAAGCGATTTGAATTAATAAATATATAATTCCTTTGACCGGTCTTCCCATCGCGATTTGACCCGAACCCATCACAAAGTTAGATAGTTTCGTCCGCCAACCACCACGAATAAAGTGATTGTAAATGCTAGAGAAAAAGCGACCAATCGCCTTACCAGTATTTACAAAGAAAAGACCAATATTTTTAAATCCTTGCCCTATTGAGCGAAGGAAACGCATAAACCAGTTGTTACTTTTAGGTTTTGCCCGTTTGGTAACTTTTGCGGTTTCATGATCATTTGACTGCATATGTGGGCCTCTTTTCTAAAAAGATATAGAGGGCGAGTGCGGACTCGCCCCCATGTTAATTAGTTAAATTATTTTTTAGGCAGTAATTGCGGAAACGAAAGCAGTAAGTACTTCTTGGACGGTTTGTGGGGTACCTGGTTCGGTATCGGCTGGTCCATCAAGAATGAAGTTACCAACGGCAGCAGCGGTGTCCCAGAATTTTCCACCAACGGATTTTCCTTGTGGGATGGCGTATGGTGCTTGGGCGGCAAGGGCGATAAGACCTAATTCACCAGATAATTTTTCATCAGCGGCGACGGCTTTATTACTTGGTCCCCATCCGTTTGCTTCATAACGACGCATTTGGGCGGCTTCATCAGTCATGAAGTCGGCAAAGGCTAACGCAACGGCTAAATGTTGACTTGAGGCTTTAACGCCAACGAGTTTTGATCCGGCAAATGAACCCCATTGCACATCAACACCTTTAGAGTTTTTGAAGGTTGGGAGTTTGGCGGTGCCTAAGCGATCGCCAAGGATTTCTTTTAATTTAAGGATGTTCCAGTTACCGGTAACACCAGCAATGGCTTTATTTCCATTAATATCTAAAAGGTCATCAAGACCAGCACCATTAAAGTCAACTGATTTGAAACCATTGTCTTTACGATGACGTAAGATATTAATAACGCCTTCAATAGCGTCGACAGAATCTTGGCTATCAAAGTTGGTTGTGTGGGTTTCAGTGATGGCATCAAAAGAGATGTCACTAATGTATTGAATGAAGGAAGTGGAATAGTAAGCATTTCCTAAGTCAACGACTAATTGATGTTCGGCGGTTGTTTTGGCCATAATGCCTTCAAGGGTTTTAACATCTTCTTCATTTAAGAAGTCTTTGTTATAAACGAGGAAGTAGCCATTATCGGCAGTAATTGGGAAGCCATACATCGTATCGTTCATTGTCGCGGCATCAACGGCCGAGGCATTATCCCGAGCTTTTACTTTGTCGGCTAATGCGGTTGGTAATGAAGCGATAACTTCTTTATCAACTAATTTCCCGAGTTGATCATCTGGGAATAAGAAGACGTCAGCGGAAGTTTCAGTGTCAGCAAGGACATTTTTCGCAGCGTCAGGTTCACCGACTTCGCCGTAGTCGACTTTAAATTCGATGTTCGGATAAAGGGCTTGGAATGCAGCAGCGTTTTGCACGTACATTTCTTTTTCTTCAAGTGGACCCCAAACTTGTAAACGAACTTTACTCTTTTCTTGACTGGTTGTTCCATCGGGAACACTGTCAACTGGCGGTTTGGTGCAACCAGCGAGGGCAAAAAGACCTACGAGAAATAGAGCAATCTTTTTATGTTTAAACATAAATTCTCCTTTCCAATTTGTTTTGAAAGTGCCAGAAAATTATCCCCCTAGCTACTTTCATATTTAAGTTTAGACATTATCATTATTATTGTTAAATTATAGATTGGCAAATAAAAAATAATAAGCGCTTACAATATTTTGATTTATAATCAAAAAAGTCCGCTGTTAACGGACCTTTTGCTACAAAAATGTAGTGATTTTAGTTTAGAGTCTAATACGCTTATTTAATTCAGCGTGTGGTAAAGTAGAGACTTC
>CALAWM010000019.1 GCA_937895315.1 uncultured Caryophanales bacterium
ATACTAGTATTACAAAAAATAAAAGAAGAAGTAATTCTTCTTCTTTTAAAATTTCATCACGGTGTAAATTTACCAGGGCGGTTTCACTTGTCGGTAATAAAAATTTCATTGGTTCAGTGCCTTCAAGCCAGAAGACATCTTCTTTGAATTTCGGAAATTGCCCGGCGGTAAAACCACTTTCATAATTTAAAATATGGGGCGGTAAAATCATTTCATACCCCTCTTTTAAATGTTCGCTCATAAAGTAATTTAAGAGTGCCCATTCTAGTTGGGCGCCTATTCCTTTATAAATCCACGTGCCGCTTCCGCTTATTTTCGCCGCTCTTTTATAATCAATAAGACCTAAAGATTCACATAATTCAACATGATCTTTCGTTTTAAAGGTGAATTCAGGTTTTTTGCCAAAAGTATAGACTACTTTATTGTTTTCTTTTTCGCCTGGTAATAAATCATCATCAGGCATGTTTGGTAAAGCAATAAGGATTTGAAAGACTTCTTCATCTAAATCTTTTAATTCTTTTTCTTTCGCTTCATTTTGCGCTTTAAGTTCTTTGACTTCGGCAAAGATGGCGTTAATGTCGCCCCCTGCTTTTTTAACAACCGGGACACTCGCACTTAATTTATTAAGTTTTGCTTTTGTTTCTTCAACAACAACCCGTAGTTCCCGTCTTTTTTCATCTAAACTTAAAATTTCTTGAGGATTAAAATCCCAACCTTTTTTAAGAAGGGCTTTTCTTACCATTTCTGGTTCACTTCTAATTAAATTAATGTCTAACATATTTCAATCTCCTTTGGCTAAAAATAAAACGCCCCATATTAGGACGTTATATTAACGTGGTGCCACCTAACTTTACTTACGTATCTCATTACCGTTTTAACGCAACGAACGAAGCGATTAAGCTTAGTCCTCCGAGGTGGAATTCATAGTCTTTCCTTCCCGCCTTCTCACTATCGGCGAGTCACTTTATAAGTTATTACTATTACTAGCCTCATCTACGAACATCTTTATTTTACAAATAAAACGACAACTTTTCAATTACCGCGAGTATATATTCGTAAATAACGTAATAATTGATTCAGAAAATGAATCTTGGGTTACTTTTTGCGTGTATTGATATGCTTTTTCCACAAGTGAATCACTCGCCAAATTATTGCGGATGACATAGACTGCGCCATTATAATCATTAACGACAAAGGCTCTTGTATCATTGATAATTTCCGAAAAGACCATCTTTTTGCTGACAATTAACGGTATTTTTAAATACATTGCCTCGTAAAGGGTCATAACATTCATCTTCTCGGCCCCAAGATCAATAAAATATGATGCCCCGGCTAAACCGCTTCGATAAACGTCTTCCGGGACAAGTTCTGACACAATTAAATTTTTGGCGGTCATTTTATTCATCGCCCGTAATCTAACCCGGTCTAAAAACTTTGCGCCGGCACTAACAAAAGCATAAAAGTTATAATCAGGCAAAATACTCGCCAGCGTATTCAAATCTTCTAATTCTTTTTTGGCGCGAACGTTCATGACAGAGATCGTATATTTTTGTTCTTCATCAATCCGGAAGTAACGGCGGAAAATATCGACCTTTCCGCTTTTGATTTCGCTAAGTCGTGAAACTCCAACTGCGCCCGGTAAAATAAATGCCGGAATTTTAACTCCTAATTTCCGAAGCATAATGCGGGCTTCATTGGTCGGGACAACGACTCCATCCATCATGTTGATAATATCAAGACGGGAAAGAGGAATATATTCTCGCCCGTCTTTTGTTAATTCAATAATGCGTGATTGGTTATCATTATTTGCCCAAAACATCCACATGAGTGTTGGGATACTTAAGCCAATCGCACTTTTAATCGCTAGTGTACTTTTAGCGTTCAAGTTAATAAAGTTTGCAATATCGACATCTTTGCTTACTTTTTGGGTAACAGTGATGTCTTGCGCTTTACATGCTTTAACAATTTGATGTTCAAGCATTGCTCCTTCAAAGAAGAGATCAACTTTTTTACGCGGGAAATACACAGCAATTTTCATTTTTCTGTCCTATTCGTTGGTGTCTTCGCCTTCTTCATCGGCGTCACCGCCGACACCTTTTTCGACAACCGCAAAACTTGATACGATGTCATTATCTTTTAAGCGAATAACCCGAACACCGAGAGTGTTACGTCCCGTTTCATTAATTTCCGCGAAGTTCGTCCGGACAATCATTCCTGAGTTAGTCGTAATAAAGAGATCTTCGTCCCCTTTAATCGCTCTAACTCCGGCTAAAGTGCCAGTTCTTTCGCTTTCTTTAATAGTGATAACACCTTTTGATCCACGTTTAGTTAAGCGATAATTTTCGGCGTGGGTAAGTTTGCCATACCCTTTCGTCGATAACGCAAAGATTAATTCACCTTCTAGACTCGTGGTAACGCCGACAACGACTTCCCCTTCTTCAAGGTTAATTCCGCGCACCCCGGCTGCATTACGACCCATAGCCCGGACATCACTTTCATAAAACTTAACCATTTTACCGTTACTTGCCCCAATACCAATTGTGGCGGTGCCATCGGTGACTTTTACGTCCATAAGTTCATCACCTTCCCGTAAATCAATCGCGATTTTACCACTTTGATTAATGCGGGAGAATTCACTTAATGTTGTCCGTTTTGTCACACCATTTCTTGTTACGTAGAATAAGAAGTGATCAGCGTCATATTCATTAATGCTAACGATTGCTCTAACCGATTCTTCTTTATCAAAGCCAAGTAAATTAATAATTGGTAATCCTTTTCCTTCACGTCTAAACGCTGGAATTTGGTAACCACGTTTCCGATATACTTTTCCTTTATCCGTAAAGAATAAGACATCGGTATGGGTAACGGTATGTAAGATGATGTCGACAATATCTTCTTCTTTTGTCTTCATTCCTTTAACACCGACCCCGCCGCGTTTAATCATCCGGAATTCTTCAGGATCAACCCGCTTAATATAGCCTTGTTTTGTAAGGATAACAACGATATCTTCCACAGGAATTAAATCTTCATTATCAATATCGGCAAGGTCATCACTAAGTTCAGTTTTCCGTTCGTCGCCATAACGAGCTTTAATTTCATCAAGTTCGGTTAAGACAACTTCAACCATATGTTCTCTTGCGCTTAAAATGTAACGATAACGTTCAATCGCAATTAAGAGTGTCTCGCGTTCTTTGACTAATTTGTCTTTTTCTAATCCGGTTAAACGTCTTAAGGTCATTCCTAAAACTTCACGGGTTTGAATTTCGGTGAAACCAAAGCGTGCAATTAATTTTTGTGAGGCATCATCACCAGAGTCACTACCTTTAATAATTGCAACAATTTCATCAATATTATCAATGGCCCGGAGTAAGCCTTCCACAACGTGATCACGGGCTTCCGCTTGGGCTAATTGGTGGGTTGTTCTCCGGCGAATAATTTCAACTTGGAAGTTTAAATATTCTTCAATAAGTTGCTTCATATTTAAAATACGTGGTGCTTTATTGACTAAACAGAGATTGGTAATTTTGAAAGATGTTTGTAATCTTGTTTGTTTAAGTAAATTATTCAAAACGACTTCAGGGACGACATCACGCCGTAATTCAATGACAACGCGAATCCCTTCTTTGTTTGATTCGTCACGAATATCAACAATGCCATCAATTTCTTTATTCCGAACTAAAATAGCAATTTGTTCGATGATATTGGCTTTATTAATTTTATAAGGGAATTCATCAATTACGATCCATGTCCGATCACCTTTTGTTTCAAAGTGGGTTTTGGCGCGGACAATAATGCTTCCTTCACCCGTTTCAAAGTAATCTAAAATCCCTTTGCGGCCAAGAATCGTCGCGCCGGTTGGAAAGTCTGGACCAAACATTACACTATCCATGATTTCTCGTGGTGTAACTTCTGGTTTTTCCGCGACTAACCGAATGGCATCGATTGTTTCGCCTAAGTTATGAGGAACCATATAGGTTGCCATCCCAACAGCGATCCCGTCACTACCATTAACAATTAAGTTTGGCATTCTTGATGGTAAAACTTCTGGTTCTTTTTCGCTGCCATCATAGTTATCAATGAAATCAACGGTACTTAAGTTGATATCACGTACCATTTCGGTTGCGACTTTACTCATTCTGGCTTCGGTATAACGCATGGCTGCGGCTTCGTCGCCATCGACACTACCAAAGTTTCCGTGGCCATCTACTAAGGTGTAACGTAAACTAAATGGTTGCGCCATCCGCACTAAAGTTGAATAGATTGCTTGGTCACCATGAGGGTGATATTTCCCCATGACGTCCCCAACAATCCGTGCGCTTTTCTTATGGGGTTTATCTGGCGTCATGCCTGTTTCATTCATCGCATACACAATCCGGCGGTGAACAGGTTTAAAACCGTCACGGACATCAGGAATGGCCCGACTAACGATAACGGACATTGCATAATCAAGGAATGATTTTTTAACTTCATCAACGACATCAAGTGGATGAATACCCGAATCAATTCCTTCTAGTTCGTGTTTTTCTTCTTCGATTGGTAAATCTTTTTTATTATCTTCACTCATAACTTACTCCTTAAATGTCTAAATTCTTCACAAAGAGGGCATTTTCATTAATGAAGTCTTTGCGTGGTTCTACTTTTTCACCCATGAGTTCTTCAAAGATTGTATCGGCAGCAATGCCATCTTCAATATGAACTTGGTAAAGTTTACGGTGTTCGGGATCCATCGTTGTTTCCCATAATTGTTGAGCATCCATTTCCCCTAACCCTTTATAGCGTTGAACTGGGTGACCTGGTCTTAACTCTAAATCAACTTTGAGACTTTCTAATTGTTCATCGTTATAGCAATAATATTTTTTGCCACGATATTCAACTTTATAAAGCGGTGGTTGGGCAATATAAATGTAGCCATTTTGAATTAATTGCCGCATGAAGCGATTAAAGAAAGTTAATAGTAATACACGAATGTGACTACCATCAACGTCCGCGTCGGTCATGATAATGATTTTATGATAACGGGCTTTTGCAATATCGAATTCTTCAGCAATTCCCGCCCCAATTGCTTGAATCATGTTACCAACTTCAGCATTTTCATAGATTCTTTTTTCTTGGGCTTTTTGCACGTTTAAGATTTTTCCACGTAATGGTAAGATCGCTTGCGTGTGACGATTACGGCCGTTTTTCGCGCTGCCGCCCGCACTGTTACCTTCAACGATGAATAATTCCGCTTCTTCAGGATTCCGACTTGAGCAGTCAGCAAGTTTGCCCGGTAAGGTTGTAAATTCAATACCGTCTTTTCTTCTAATTCCTTCGCGGGCTAATGTTGCCGCGCGCCGTGCTTTACTAGAAAGCATAATCTTTTCTAAAATTAGCTTTGCTTCCGCAGGATTTTCCACTAAATACTCTTCAAGTTTATCGCCGACGACTTGACTGACAACACTACGAACGTCAGTGTTTCCAAGTTTTCCTTTTGTTTGACCTTCAAATTGAGGGGCAGGGTGTTTAATGGAAATAATTGCTGTCATCCCTTCGGCAACGTCTTCATAAATGAATTTATCTTCTTCATTTTTATGGAATTTATAGTCTCTTGCGTAGTTATTGAAAATCCGTCCGACTGCAAGTCTAAACCCTTGTTCGTGAGTTCCGCCGTCTCCGGTTTGAATGTTGTTAGCGAAACTAAAAATTGTTTCTTTATATTCGGTTGTATATTGAATGGCAACTTCCACTAAAATATGACTTTTATTGCCGCCAATTTCAACATCACCCTTACCTTCAATGAAAATTACATCTTCAGTAATCGGTGTTTTTGTTTTGTTGATATGTGCAACGTATTCAGCAATACCACCTTCATAATGATATTCTTCGTGTTTTGGTTCTTCGCGTAAGTCTTCAATGATAATGCGAATTCCGCGATTTAAATAAGCCATTTGACGAAGACGATTGCTGACCGTTTTAAAATCAAAAGTGACTGATTCTTGGAAGATTTTTGGGTCTGGTTTGAATGTTACTTTCGTTCCCCGTTTATTCGTGGTGCCAATTTGTTGTAATTGGCCTTCAACTTTACCACCATCGACGAATGATAAGTAATATTCATTGCCGTCTTTATAAACGTTGACTTCAACTTTTTCGCTTAAGGCGTTAACAACCGAGGCACCAACCCCGTGGAGACCACCGGCGACTTGATAGGCACCTTTACCAAATTTACCACCAGCGTGTAAGACGGTAAAGATTGTTTCGATCGCTGATTTTCCGGTTTTGGCGACGGTACCAAGCGGCATTCCCCGCCCATTGTCGGTAACACTTACGGATCCATCTTTATTCAAAGAGACGGTAATTGTATCGCAAAACCCTGCTAAAGCTTCGTCAACAGCGTTATCAACGATTTCCCAAACAAGGTGGTGAAGTCCAGGAATTCCGGTTGTACCAATGTACATCCCCGGTCTTTCTCTAACCGCGACAAGTCCTTCTAAAACCTCAATGTCTTCGGCAGTGTAAGATTCCCGGCCTTTAATCTCTTGCTTAGCCTTTTCTAGTTCTTCGTCAACGACGTGAACATGTTTTTTGTTTTCTTCACTCATTAGTTAATCCTCCTAATTTCTTTAGTGTCAGTTATTTCATAGATTGCGTGAGCGTGGTTATCATAATGCGTTGCAGTTATGAATACTTGGTTACATTTAAGTAACAAATTTATTAATCGTTCTTGGTGATTTAGGTCTAATTCACTTAAGACATCATCAAGAATAATAATCGGTTTTTTGTGATCTTCTTTTTCCATGAAGTATGGCGCAAGCGTCAAGGCGATGGCAATTAATCTTTTTTGTCCTTGCGAGGCGTGTTCTTTGGCGTTTCGACCGTTTAAGATAGCCATTAAGTCATCACGAT
>CALAWM010000020.1 GCA_937895315.1 uncultured Caryophanales bacterium
GCGAACATTCTCCAAGAAATCTTAACGATCAAGAGTGATGACCGGGTTGGCCGGAAACGGACTTATGAAGCAATTGTTAAAGGTTACGACTTACCAACACCTGGAATTCCGGAAGCCTTCAAAGTGTTAACCCGTGAATTACAAGGGTTAGCGATTGACGTCGAACTACGGACGGATGACGGCGAAATTCTTGACTTAGACAAACTTGCCAAAGAGCAAGATAGCGATATTCGTCGCTCACGGCGGAGTGCATCAATGCGTGATGAAGAAGTTGCCTTCGACCAAGAAGAAACAAGTGTAATTTACACAACAGAAAAAGGAGGGGACGAATAATTATGGCGAAAAAACAACCATTTAATATTAACACCTTAGCAAGCGTCAAAATTGGCCTTGCTTCCCCAGACCGGATTAGAGAATGGTCCAATGGTGAAATTTTAAAACCGGAAACCGTTAACTACCGGAGTCAAAAACCTGAACTCGATGGCTTATTCTGTGAAAGAATCTTTGGACCTAGCAAAGATTATGAATGTCATTGCGGTAAGTATCGTAAAATTCGTCACCGCGGCACCGTTTGTGAAAAGTGCGGCGTCGAAGTTATGTCAAAATATGTCCGTCGTGAACGGATGGGTCATATTGAACTTGCGAGCCCATGTACCCATATTTGGTACTTAAAAGGCACCCCTGCGCGGATTGCAACCTTACTTGATATTCCGGCGAAACAATTAGAAGAAATCGTCTACTTTATTAGCCATATCGTCACCGATCCCGGCGATAGTAGCGTTCTCTATTACAAACAATTTATCGATGAAACAACGGGCCGTGCCGTCTTTGGTGAAGCGATTAAAGAAATCCAAAGTCGGATTGAAGAAGGAAGTTTCGAACACGCCAAAGGTAGTGAATTACTCGAACGCCTTGAAGCGACCCAAACCTTTGACTTCTTTGCCACCTCCCGGTATATTTCCAAACATACTGGGGCAAAATTTGGCGAAGGGGCCGAAGTCATTAAACAACTTTTAAAACAAGTTGATTTACAAAAAGAATTTGATGCCGTTAGTGAAGAACTTAAAACCATCAGTCTTAATAAAGAAAAGAAACTTTTAAAACGTTTAGAAGTTATCGATGCTTTCCTTAAAAGCGGAAATCGTCCGGAATGGATGATTCTTGATGTCATTCCCGTAATTCCACCGGATTTACGGCCAATGTTACAACTTGATGGCGGTCGTTATGCGACAAGTGATATTAACGATTTATATCGGCGGGTCATTAGTCGGAACAACCGTTATAAAGCCTTAGTGCAAATGAATGCCCCGAAAGTCATTTTAATGAACGGTCAACGGATGCTGCAAGAAGCGGTTGATAGTTTGATTGATAATGGCCGGAGAGGTAAACCATACACTGGCGCCAACAAACGTCCACTTAAATCATTAAGTTCCAGTTTAAAGGGCAAACAAGGCCGGTTCCGGCAAAACTTACTTGGTAAACGGGTCGACTATAGTGGTCGGAGCGTTATCGCAGTTGGTCCCGAATTAAAGATGTATGAATGACCATTTATCGCTGCCGAACTTATTGCTCGCGATTTAAACATTAAAAACCATAGCCAAGCCGATAAAGTTATTGACCGGCAAGAAGAAGTGGTCTTCGATATTATTGAAGAAATCATCGCTGATCACCCAGTCTTACTTAACCGGGCGCCAACCTTACACCGGTTAGGGATTCAAGCGTTCCAACCAGTGCTTGTCAGTGGTCGCGCCATCCGTTTACACCCGCTCGTTTGTACCGGCTTTAACGCCGACTTCGATGGTGACCAAATGGCGGTTCACGTCCCACTAAGTAAAGCCGCGCAAGAAGAAGCCCTGAACTTAATGCTTGCTAGCAAAAACATTCTTGGACCAAAAGACGGTAAACCAATTGCCGCCCCATCCCAAGACATGGTTATTGGTAACTACTTCTTAACGGTTGAAAAAACCAAAGAAGATTTCTTAAAAAGAGCTGATGAAAGTGAAGCCTTAGGCGACACCATCGGCGCCGAACAATTCCGGCACTTCGCGGAAACAGAAGGAAAAGTATTCGCCTCTTTAGACGAAATGCTTGTCGCTTACCAAACCAATAAAGTCCACTTACATAACCGGATTGCCCTCCGCGGTAATGCATTTAACAAAGCATTTACCCCGGAAATGCAAAAGTCTTACTTAATTACAACGGTCGGGAAAGCGATCTTTAATACGATTTTCCCAAGTGACTTCCCATATATTAATGAATATGCGAAAGATTCATTACAAATGAATAAGTTAGAATACTTTGCGCCTGCTGGTACTAATATTCGTGAACACATTAAAAATACGCCAATCCGTCGCCCCATTAACCAAGAATTCCTTGGCTTAATCATTAATGAAGTATTTACCCGTTATGGCACGGTGAAAACAAGTGCAATTCTTGATAAGATTAAAGACCTTGGTTTCAAATATTCCACCAAAGCTGGTCTTACCGTTAGTCTTGCCGACATTACGCCAATTGAAGGTAAAGAACACTTAATCACCCTTGGGGAAGAAGAAGTTCGGAAGATTAATAAAGCGGCACTTCGTGGGCTCTATAGTGAAAAAGAACGCTATTCTGCCGTAATTAACGTCTGGAAAGGCGTTAAAGATGACGTTGAAGCCAAACTTAAAGAACAATTCCCACAAGATAAAAGAAACCCACTCTACATCATGTTTGATAGTGGCGCCAGAGGTAAAACGACCAACTTCTTACAACTTAAAGGTTTAAGAGGCTTAATGGCTTCACCACGTGGTGGGGAAATTGAAATTCCAATTAAATCAAACTTCCGTGAAGGGATTAGCGTTAGCGAATTCTTCATCGCCAGTCACGGTTCCCGTAAAGGTGGAGCCGATACCGCGATTAAAACCGCTGACTCTGGTTACTTAACACGGCGGTTAGTCGACGTTGCCCAAAACGTTATCGTTACCGAAGTTGACTGTGGTAGTGACCACGGCTTCGTCGTTAGCGAAATCCGTGTCCGCGAAAAAGACACCCCAGCCGTCCCACTTAGTGATCGGATTCGTGGTCGTTACACCGTAAAAGACATCATTCACCCCGAAACTGGTGAAGTAATGATTGAAGCTAACACCCTCATTAATGAAGATGCCGCCCTTTATATTGAAAAAGCCGGCGTTACCGAAGTTGAAATTCGTTCCTTATTCGGTTGTGAAGCAAAATCAGGAATTTGTGCCCACTGTTACGGAATTAACCTTGCCACCGGTGAACAAGTTAAAGTTGGGGAAGCCGTCGGTATCATGGCCGCGCAATCAATTGGTGAACCAGGTACGCAATTAACGATGAGAACCTTCCACAGTGGTGGGGTTGCCCAAGTTGAAGACGTTACCCAAGGGTTACCACGGGTTCAAGAGTTATTTGAAAGTCGTGATCCAAAAGGTAAAGCCAAAATTAGCGAAATCGCTGGTAAAGTTACGGAAATTACCCAACAAGACCGGCGTTATACTATTACCGTTGAAGGCGGAAACGACGAAGTACGGCAATATGTTACGGAATATGGTCAACAATTACGGGTTAAAGTTGGCGATGACATCCTGAATGGTGATCGCTTAACGGAAGGGGCAATTCACCCTCGTGAATTACTCGCCGTCAGTAACGTAACCGCCGTTCAAAACTATATCCTTAACGAAGTTCAAAAAGTTTATCGGATTAGTGCCTCGGTCCGGATTAGTGACAAACACTTAGAAATTATCATTAACCAAATGTTAAATCGGGTGTACATCATTGATAGCGGTGATACCGTCTTATTACCAGGCTCGAGAGTAACAACCCAACAATTTACCAATGCCAATAAAGAAGCCTTAATTAGCGGTAAACGGCCTGCGGTTGCCACCCCATTAATCCTTGGTATTAAAACAAGTGCTTTAGCAAGTGATTCCTTCTTAAGCGCGGCAAGTTTCCAAGAAACAACAAGAATCTTAACTGATGCCACGATTAAAGGTAAACTTGATCCATTACATGGCTTAAAAGAAAACGTCATCACCGGACGCTTAATCCCGGCTGGTCGCGGAATCTTAAGTGCTGATGAACAAGAAGCAATCTTAGATGGCTTCAGCGTTGCCGACACCCTTGATAAAATCAAGCGAAGTTACGACAACAGTAGCCAATAAGATCGTTTAAAAAATTAAAAAGAAGAGTGACTTTCACCGGTCACTCTTTTTAGTAACCGGTTTCATGAGTTAAATATCTTCAAAATATATACCGTGTTATAGTACACTGTGATATAATCACAACGATTATAAAAGGAAACGTAATTATATGAAAAACAAACATAAAAAACTATTATTCGTCCCTTTGTTCCTCTTATTAGTTGCGGGCTGTACCCCTCCGGCGGTCTCAGATACCCCACCTATTGCGGAATCAAGTGACACCAGTGTCGTCCCCGAAAGTTCAAGTGTTGAAGAATCCATTAGTAAAACTGGACCCGGATACGAAGGTACCGAAAACTATGCGCTTGCGACTACCCCAAACCCGAGCAACCGAGAATTAGATCACGCCATCGATATGACGGCCTTAACTTCAGTTGGTGAACAAAAGGTTTTAGTGGTGCCTGTTGTCTTTACTGACACAACCGAGAAAGCCACGCCTGAAGTCCACACAATGATTAACAAAGTGTTCTTTGGCCAAACTGAAGAAACCGGTTGGGAATCAGTAGCGAGTTTTTACCATAAATCAAGTTTTGGTAAATTAACATTAGGTGGAGAAGTACTTCCATACTTTAATGCCCCATATTCCACCGTTGAATTTGGCGCACTAGAAGTTAGTCCAACCCAACAAATTGGACCCGGAAACTACTGGGATCAAACCCACCATTTAATTGAAGACATTTATGAAACAATGGACGCTGCCAAATTAAAAGAATATGACCAAGATAGTGATGGCCACGTTGATGCCTTCTGGATGGTTTATATTGCCGATATTAAAGCCTTAGGAACCGGGAATGACCCATTCTGGGCTTATAAATTCTACTGGAACCGCGTCGCCGATGTGGAAAAACCAACCCCAAACGTCTATGCTTGGGCAAGTTATAAGTTCGCGCTTGAAGGTAGTGACTTCTCAGCCGAATTACCAGACGCCCACACCTTTATTCACGAAACTGGTCACGTCTTAAGTCTTCCGGATTATTACGATTATGATGGCAAAACCGCCCCTGCTGGTGGAATTGACATGATGGACCATAACATTATTGACCATAACATTTATAGTAAATATCGCTTAAATTGGGCGACCCCATACTATGTCACTGGTCATAGTGAAATTACCTTAAAACCATCACAATCTTCCGGCGAATTCATCCTTATTAAAGATGGTTGGAATGGTCACGTCTATGACGAATACTTAATTATTGAATACTATACCCCAACTGGATTAAATAAAAGAGATTCAGGAATTCTTGGTTACTTAACAAATTCAAGTTCACAAAGTAGTCGCGGATTCACCGTGCCTGGTGTTCGGATGTACCACGTTGACTCACGCTTAATTACCAAAACATTCTCTGAAACCGAACCGCATGACTTAGTGTCCACCGTTTGGAGCGATGAAATTACGTATGATGAATATAGTTACACGGCAATTGGACCAAGTAACACGACTTCTAGAAGTACAAGTGAAACCGAAAAATTACTCCACCTCATTAACGCCCAAGGCAAACGGAGTGTCACCGGCAACTGGCTTAAAGAACGAACAAATGCTTTTGATGAAGCACTCTTCCAACCAGGAGCAAAAATTGACGCCACCAACTGGGCGAGATACTTACAATTTAGTGAATTATTCAATGATGGAACCCCAGTCGGTTATAGCATCTCGATCGGCGAAATGAACGCTGAAGGGGTCAAAATTAGTATTACAAAATATTAATTATTATTAATTACTTAAAAGCCGTCTCGACGAAAGACGGCTTTTTTCTTTAGAAAGTAAAAGCGAATCGAGGCGAAAAATGCAGCCCTATTCCTTGTAAAAACGCCCTATATCAAGTAAAATTAAGTACAATGAAAACAAATCGGAAAGTAACTTTATTTATTGCGACCTTACTATTAATCGCTAGTTGTAGTAAAGATGTTTCCTTTAGGCCTTATTCGGGTAGTATTAAAGACGAAGATTCATATGTTCTTGAAGATCATGGCACGTATTATAAACCTGCCGGATATAGCATAAATTACATTGATGTTTTAAAGTCCGACCCAACCCCAAGTTCAAAGGTCATTCCGTTACGAAGTACGGGGGAACAAAAGTTATTAGTGTTACCGGTTACCTTCCCGGATTACCCACTTAATAATTTAGACGGGAAAGACGGGGAAATTGCTCACATTAATTTAGAAAACGCCTTTTTTGGTGAGAATAATCAAACTTCTTGGCGTTCCGTCAGCGGCTTTTATGATGAATCAAGTTACGGAAAACTAAAAATAACCGGAGAGGTCGCGCCGTGGTATACATTACCAAGTGGCTATACAATCCCGGAAATTCGTGAAAGGATTCGTAACACGAGCGATAAACTTAATGAAACGGCCCGGATTGCTAATTTGGCGCTGGTCGAATACCATAAAAATAATCCCGGGAAACTTAAAGAATTTGATACCGACAATGACGGCATCATTGATGGGATTTATGTTGTTTATGCAAGTCCTCAAGAAACAAAAGAAAACAATAATATCTTCTGGGCTTTTGCGAGTAATATGAATCGGCTTGAAAGTCAAATTCCCGTGCAGGCCAATGCCTATTCTTGGAGCAGTTATCATTATTTAGAAGTTGATCAATTTGCCAAACCGAATGCCCATACTTATATTCATGAAGTTGGCCATATTTTAGGATTAACGGATTATTACAACACCAATTATAGTGATCCTTATTCCCCGCTTGGGGGTTTTGATATGATGGATTACACGCTTGGTGACCATACCGGACTATCAAAAATGCTCTTAAATTGGACAAGACCATATATTGTTGAAGAAACATCAACCATTCAATTACATTCTTTTAGTGAAAGCGGACAATTAATTCTTTTAAAGAATAACTGGAGCGGGAGTGCGACTGATGAATATTTATTATTAGAATATTACACCCCCACCGCTTTAAATGAATTAGATAGTACATTTAACGCCCCCTTTAAACTCCCGAAGGCAAGTGGAGTTAAAATCTATCACGTTGATGCCCGCACGGTTTATGAAATAAAAGACGGACCGATAAGCCGTTATGAATACACCAATGACCATCTTATTCCTTTATCATGGCCAATGGCTTTAGCCCACTCTAATAGCAGCGGGGCGTACAATAATGCCCCCAAACGTGACTATAAACTATATTCTCTCCTTGAACCAAAGGAAAGCACGAATATTAATGGTGACTTTAAACTCGCAAATAGTAATTCACTTTTTAAAAAAGGTGATGATTTTGCGATTAATAACTTTAAAGAATTTATCTTTAATGATGGCACATTATTTAATTATAAAGTGTTGGTTGAAGATGTAAATCGCCAGTATGCGACAATAAAAGTAGAGGTAGTCTAAAATGAAAAAACCGCTTAGTAAAATAGTATTCATCCTTAGTGGATTATTAACGCTCACCAGTTGCGTATCCCTTGGTGATCTTTTATCAAGTAGAGATGATCAAAGTTCAACCAGTATCCCCCCTGATATCGTTGATAATGTTTATAAACCTAATGGCTATGTTTACGACAATGATTACCTTGGTAAGACGTGGGATGTAGCGACTTGGCGTTCAGTCGGTGATCAAAAAATGCTCGTCGTTCCAGTCAAATTTAGTGATACATCACCAACATATGGAAATGACACCACGATTGTTAATACCTTAAATAAAGCCTTTTTTGGCGCAAGTAGTGATACTGGTTGGGAATCTTTAACGTCATATTACGAAAAAAGTAGTTTTGGTGCCTTAAAAATTACCGGCGAAGTTTTAACCCCATTTAATCTTGGCTATTCCACCGCGACTTTAGAAGCTAAACCAAAAGATGACCAAAACTATTGGGATCAAACCCATTATGTATTAGAAAGTATCTATAACACCTTAAGTGCCGAAAAACTTAAAGAATATGATGTAAATAAAGATGGCCACGTCGATAGTGTCTTTCTCGTTTATTTAGCCCCCGTGAAAGATAATAGTGATCTTTATTGGGCTTATCAATATTATTGGAATCGTTATAGCAACGAAACAAAACCTACTTTTAATACTTATGCTTGGGCAAGTTATGAATTTATGTATGATGAATTGCCATATTCGACATTAAAGCCTAGTGCCCATACTTTTATTCATGAAACTGGCCACTTATTAGGACTTGATGACTATTATGATTATGACGGAAAAGTTATGCCGGTCGGCGGCTATGACATGATGGACTTTAATATTATTGATCACAATATGTATTCAAAGTACTTGAATAACTGGAGTCTTCCTTTTGTCCCAGTTGGTGAGGCCGATATTACCTTACGTCCCGCTGAATCAAGCGGCGACTTTATCCTTTTGAATAAAAACTGGAACGGTCACGTTTATGACGAATATATTTTAATTGAATACTATACGCCAACTGGCTTAAACCAAAAAGATGCGTTTGATGGTTATGGTAGCGTTAGTGCCTTTACGGTGCCAGGAGTGCGCATTTTCCATGTCGATTCAAGAATTCGTACCCATTATTCGCAAACTGATGTGCGGTGGACTGATCAAATTCTTGCGCCTTCAAGCACGCAATACACCGATATTGCGACCTCAAATACTACATCAAAAAGCGTAAATGCCTCCTATAAAAAGATTCATTTACTCGATGGTGATGGACGGAGTAACACGTGGTATCATAGTCTCGTTAAACCTGATAACAAGGCATTATTCCAAACTGGGGCCAAGATTGAAATTGGTGGTTGGCAAAAGTATCTTTTCGACCGCGCAACCTTTAATGATGGCAGTGAAATCGGCTTTAGTGTCGAAATCGGCGCAATGACTAACGAAGGCGTCCAAATCAAAATTCGCACTGCTTAAATAACCGCTAATAACGCACTTATTATTTATATAATAAAAAGACCATAGATTTTTTTAATATTTTTACATTAATATAGTTGACAACAAGGTGGCTTATCCATATAATATCAAAGTGCAATGACCTTTAGGTCGTTTTTAAAAGAAAAATATTGATACACCCGGTTGTGTGTCAAGCACAACAGGGAATAAAGAAAGGAGAACACGCTATGCCGACAATTAACCAATTAGTACGTCAAGGTCGTGTGAAACCAGAGTACAAATCAAAGTCTCCAGCACTTGGTAAAAGATGGAACTCTCTCCGTCGCCGTGAAGTTGATCAAGATGCTTCACAAAAAAGAGGAGTCTGTACACGGGTTGGCACTATGACGCCAAAGAAACCTAACTCAGCATTACGGAAGTACGCTCGTGTCCGCTTATCGAATGGATATGAAGTTACTGCTTATATTGGTGGTGAAGGTCACAACTTACAAGAACACAGTACCGTTCTTATTCGTGGCGGCCGGGTTAAAGACTTACCAGGGGTTCGTTATCACATCGTCCGTGGTACATTAGATACCGCCGGAGTTGATAAAAGACGCCAAAGCCGTAGCCAATACGGAACCAAAAAACCACAAGTCAAAGACAATTAATTACAAAAACGTATATCACTCGATTATAGAAGGAAGGAGGAAACGATATGCCACGTAAAGGAAGTGTTGCAAAACGTGATGTTTTACCAGATCCAATTTATCACTCAAAACTTGTTACACGATTAATTAATAAAATTATGTTCGATGGCAAAAGAGGAACATCACAAACGATTCTTTATAATGCATTTGCTCGCATTGAAAAGAAAACCGGACAACCAGCGATGGACGTCTTTGCTACCGCAATTAGTAACATCATGCCTGAGGTCGAACTTAAAGTTCGCCGGGTTGGAGGACAAAACTATCAAGTCCCAACTGATGTAAGCCCCGAAAGAAAAACAACTTTAGGACTTCGTTGGTTAGTGAACTATTCACGCTTACGCAACGAAAAAACAATGGAAGAAAGATTAGCAGCCGAAATTATTGACGCCGCTAACGGAACCGGCGCATCTGTTAAAAAACGCGATGATACGCATAAGATGGCGGAAGCAAATAAAGCTTACGCTCACTATCGCTATTAGGAGGATGCATGCCTGATTATACAAAATTTGATTTAATACATACGCGCAATATAGGTATTATGGCGCACATTGACGCTGGTAAAACAACGACCACCGAACGGATTTTATACTATACCGGTCGGTTACACAAAGTCGGTGAAACCCACGAAGGAGCCAGCACCATGGACTGGATGGCCCAAGAAAAAGAACGGGGAATTACGATTACAAGTGCCGCTACCACGGCATTTTGGAAAGAAAACCGGATCAACATTATTGACACCCCTGGACACGTTGACTTCACTGTTGAAGTTGAACGCTCACTCCGGGTCTTAGACGGTGCGGTCACTGTCTTAGATGCGAAAAGCGGGGTCGAACCACAAACCGAAACTGTTTGGCGCCAAGGAACGAAATACCACGTCCCACGGATTGTCTTCGTTAACAAAATGGACGCAACCGGCGCTGACTTTGATATGGCAGTGGAAACCTTACATAGCCGTCTTGCCGCTAACGCTGCCCCGGTGCAAATTCCGGTCGGTGTCGAAAGTGGTTTCCGCGGCATGATTGACATCATTGAACAAAAAGCCTATTTCTATGATGACAAAATTGAACACTTTAATGTCGAAGAAATTCCTGCAGAATTCAAAGACAAAGTTGCCGAAGCCCGGCAATTATTACTTGAAAAAATTGCAGCCTTCGATGACGACTTCATGATGCAAATTCTTGAAGGTGAAGAACCAAGTGTTGCCGAAATTAAAAAAGTAATTCGGAAAGCAGTCTTAACTGGTGAATTCTTCCCAGTATTCTGCGGAAGCGCCTATAAAAATAAAGGTATTCAACCATTATTAGACGGCGTTGTCGATTACTTACCAAGTCCAGTTGACATCCCACCTGCCAAAGCTGAAACGATGGATGGTACCCCAATTGTTGCACCAAATGATATTAATGCCCCACTTGCGGCCTTAGCCTTCAAAATTGCAACTGACCCATTCGTTGGACGCTTAGCCTATGTTCGGGTTTATAGCGGTGTCTTAAAAGCTGGATCTTATGTCTACAATAGCATTAAAGGCACGAAAGAACGGATTAGCCGTTTAGTGTTAATGCATAGTAATCACCGTGAAGAAGTTAATGAACTTAAAGCCGGTGATATCGGTGCCGTTGTTGGTTTTAAAAACACGACAACTGGTGACACCATTTGTGATGAAAAGAGCAAATTAGTGTTAGAAAGAATGGAATTCCCAGAACCAGTTATCGAACAAGCGATTGAACCAAAAACCCGTGCCGACCAAGAAAAGATGAGCAATGGCTTATCGAAACTTGTTGAAGAAGACCCAACCTTCCGGGTTACGACTAATGCCGAAACCGGACAAACAATTATTGCTGGGGTTGGTGAACTTCACCTTGACGTCTTAGTAGACCGCTTACGGCGCGAATTCGGGGTTAATGTTAACGTCGGCGCCCCAATGGTCGGCTATCGCGAAACCATTGGCCAAACCGCTGAAGTTGAAGGTAAATACATTAAACAATCTGGTGGTCGTGGTCAATACGGACACGTCTGGATTCGCTTCGAACCAAACCCAGGCAAAGGCTTCGAATTCGTTGATGCCATTGTCGGTGGAACCGTTCCACGTGAATTTATTAAACCAACGGGCGAAGGCTTAAAAGATGCCTTAGCAAGAGGTTTAGTCGCTGGCTACCAAGTCATTGATATTAAGGCAACTTTATTTGATGGAAGTTACCACGATGTCGATAGTAGCGAAGCGGCCTATAAAATCGCCGCCTCAATGGCGCTTAAAGAAGCAGCGAAAAAAGCTGATCCAATCTTACTTGAACCAATCATGAAAGTTGAAATTACTGTCCCTGAACAATACTATGGTGACGTCCTTAGTGATTTAGCAAGAAGAAGAGGATCAATGCGTGATGAAAGTCAACGCGGCAACGCGAAAGTAATTGATGCCGAAGTTCCGCTTAGTGAAATGTTTGGTTACGTTACCGACTTAAGAAGCTTCACCCAAGGCCGTGGCACCTATATGATGTCATTTGACCACTATGGTGAATGTCCACGTTACATCGCTGAAGAAATTATTAAAAAGACCGGCGTTAGCAACCGCTAAGCCGCGAAATGCTATATTCATAGCACTTTAATTTGAAAAAAAGCTAGAATTGCTATAAACTAGAAGCGTTATAATAAAACGCTACAAGTTAGGAGGAAAAAATTATGGCAAAAGAAAAATTTGACAGAAGTAAAGTCCACGTTAACATTGGTACTATCGGTCACGTTGACCACGGTAAAACAACCTTAACTGCGGCTATTACCAAAGTTCTTGCGACCCAAGGGGGCGCAAAAGCATTCGCGTATGACCAAATTGACAAAGCCCCAGAAGAAAAAGCCCGGGGAATCACAATTAACACATCGCACTTAGAATACCAAACCGCTAATCGTCACTATGCACACGTTGACTGTCCAGGACACGCTGACTACGTCAAAAACATGATTACTGGTGCTGCCCAAATGGACGGCGCGATTCTTGTTGTCGCCGCTACCGATGGTGTTATGCCACAAACCCGTGAACACATCTTACTTGCTCGCCAAGTTGGTGTTCCATACGTTGTTGTCTTCTTAAACAAAGTTGACTTAGTCGACGACCCAGAACTCGTTGACATCGTTGAAATGGAAGTCCGTGACTTACTTAGTTCATATGGATTCCCAGGTGATGATACCCCAATCGTTCGTGGATCCGCTCGTGATGCCTTAGACGGCAAACCAGACGCTGAAAAAGCCATTCTCGAACTTATGGAAGCGGTTGATTCCTACATTCCAAACCCAGCTCGTTTAACTGATTTACCATTCTTACTCCCAATCGAAGACGTCATGACCATCAGTGGTCGTGGTACCGTTGTTACCGGTCGGGTTGAAAGAGGTGCAGTCAAACTTAACGAAACCGTTGAAATCGTTGGTATTCGTCCAACCAAATCAACCGTCGTTACCGGTCTTGAAATGTTCCGTAAATTACTTGATACCGCCGAAGCTGGCGATAACGTTGGGGTCTTACTCCGTGGCGTCGCTCGTGATGAAATCGAACGTGGTCAAGTTCTTGCGAAACCAGGAAGTGTTAAACCCCACACCAAATTCACATCAACTGTTTACGTCTTAACCAAAGAAGAAGGTGGCCGTCACACTGCGTTCTTAACGAACTACCGTCCACAATTCTACTTCCGTACAACCGACATTACTGGGGTTGTTACCTTACCAGCCGATGTCCAAATGGTTATGCCAGGTGATACCGTCAACTTAACAATTGAACTCATTCACCCAGTCGCCATTGAAAACGGAACGAAGTTCTCAATTCGTGAAGGTGGCCGCACCGTTGGTGCCGGTACCG
>CALAWM010000021.1 GCA_937895315.1 uncultured Caryophanales bacterium
ATCAGTGTAAAGTTCTTTAATAAAGAATAAGGCTGACCAACCTAAGATTAAATAGATAACAAAGTGGAAGGCTTGGAATTTATAAACCCAGATTGATTTAAAAACAATTCCTAAAGCAATAACTACCCATTGAATAGTTAATAAGGCAATGCCTTTTTCAATCCAACCCATCCCAAAGAAGGGGACTTGGAGTGATGGCAAAAGGAGAAGTGCTGGCGCAAAAGTTCCGCCGATTAAGATAAAGATTGATAAATGATCAAAGCGTTTAAAAACCCCTTTTGCTTTTGTAAAACTAAGGGAATGATATAAAGTTGACATTGTGTATAAGATAAATATTGCTAAGCCAAAAATAAGTGCGCCGGCTAAACCGCGTGGTGAATTTTGCTTCACAAGTAATAACACTAAAGCGACAAGACCAAAAACGGCCATGACACAGTGACTTACAGCATTGGCAATTTCTTCACCTATTGTTTGGCGTCTTTTCTTTTTCTTGGTCGGAACTTCATTTTCTAAAAGTTCATCTTTTTTTACTATTTCCATCGTGGGATCCTCCGCTTGTGATATGTAAAGCTCAAACATTATACTATAATGTATAATGAGAAATGTAAAGAGGTTTAACTATGGATGCTTGGCAAATAATTTTGATAATAATTGGTGTTTATGTATTAGCACTTATCATATACTCATTTTTACTATATGGAATCATTAATAAATCAATTGGACGAAGGACTGATAAAAACCCCATGTTAAAGTATTTTACGGCCGAAGATTATGATGGATTAATGGCAACGCCATTATCATTTAAAAATAAAAAAGGAACAACATTAAACGGTTTTATCTATCATAACGCAAATACGAAAAATAATGCAATTATGGTCTTTTTCCATGGTTTTGGCGCCGGGCACCAAGCCTATACAACCTTAATTAATGATTTAGTGAATAAAGTAGGTTATCCGATCTTAACCTTTGATTACACGGGGTGTGACTTAAGTGAAGGAAAAAAGATTCCTAATACTTTACAAGCGCTTGCTGATGGCCATGATTTCTTAGCCTTTATTAAAACGCTTGATGACTATAAAGATCGGCCGATGATCCTTATTGGTCATTCCTGGGGCGGGTTTGTAGCGACAAACTTATATCCAATGAATAAAGATAAAAAGATTATTAAAGTTGTCGCATTAAATAGTGTCACCGATTTCCCATTATTTTATAAAATAACGACGAGAGCACCCTTTATCTTCATTCCAATTAACAATATGCTTAATTATTTTAAATATGGGCAACTTGCTTTTTCCACGACGCGAAAATGTATTAAAGATACACCGGTGCCCCATTTATTTATTCATGGTGAAAAGGATGAATCAATTCCTTTTACGCCCTTTATTTCAAGTCTTGTGCTCCAAAGTGACATCCATAAGCGAGTGAAGTTTCATTTTGAAAAAGACCGATACCATAATGCTTATTTAACTAATGAAAGTGAAACTGAATTACGAAAACTTCAAGCCAATATGAAAGCCTATCGTCGGGCGAAAGATAAAGAAGCACTACATAACGAAATCATGAACTTTGATTTTAACCTGGCTGTACAAAATGATGAAAAGATTATTGCAATGATCGATCACTTTATAAAGGAGACAAAGTATGAGTAATGAAGAAGTAAAAAAACTATTAGAAACTATTCCCTTGTCGGAGAAAATTAAATTACTAACCGGGGCAAACTTTTGGGAGTCCGTTACTGTTCCAAACACTGATTTACCGCATATTGTCATGAATGATGGACCCTTCGGTGTGCGTAAACCAAAAGCCAATGAAGGAACTGGGATAATTGAATCATCATATAAAGCGACAGCTTACCCGACGACAACCGCCCTTGCGAGCACTTTTGATCCTGACCTAATTTATAAAATGGGGCAAACACTAGCCAATGAATGTATTGACCAAGGGGTAGACATTTTACTAGGACCAGGTTTAAACATTAAACGGAGTCCTTTATGTGGTCGAAACTTTGAATATTTTAGTGAAGATTCCCATGTCACTGCTAAACTTGGTGGGGCACTTGTCAAAGGGCTTCAAAGTAAAGGGGTCGGCGCAACAATCAAACACTATGCTGTCAATAACCAAGAAAAAGAACGATTTACCACCAATGCCATTGTCGATGAAAGAGCATTAGAGGAATTATATTTAAAGGCGTTCCATGATGTCATCAAAGACGTTAAACCGTGGGCAGTAATGTGTAGTTATAACCGAGTAAACGGCATGCACGCAAGCCGTAGTCATCGCTTATTGACCGAAAAATTACGGCATAATGCGAAGTTTGATGGCCTAGTGATGAGTGACTGGGGCGCGGTTGTTAAAATTGTCGATAGCGTTAATGCGGGTCTAAATCTTGAAATGCCGGGTGGCTATCAAAATACCAAAGAATTAGAAGATGCCCTAAAAAGTGGAGTGCTCAATGAAGAAAAGGTTAATGAAATGATTACGCCTCTTTTACGTCTTATGATTAATAAACGTGATAATCCGCACAAAGAAATCAAGTGTGATTATGATAAAAACTTGCAAATCGCTAGTGAAATCGTTGAAAAGAGCGCGGTTTTGCTGAAAAACGATGATAATATTCTCCCACTTAATAAAAACGTTAATGTCGCGCTTATTGGTAACTTTGCCAAAACTCCACGTTATCAAGGTAGTGGTTCAAGCCGGATTAATCCTTATAAACTTGTTAGCCTTTATGATGCTTTTGTAAATGAAAACGTGAACTTTGTTTACGCAGACGGGTACAAAGAACATGAAGTGGCCGTTAATACTTTGTTAATTAAAGAGGCGGTCGAAATTGCCGAAACTGCTGACGTTGTTTTAATATGTGCCGGTCTTCCTGAATCATATGAAGTTGAAGGTTATGACCGCCAAACTTTAGCGTTACCACCAAGTCACAATGAACTAATTAGTGAACTAAGTAAAGTCAATAGAAAAATTGTTGTTATATTATCAACTGGTTCACCGGTTACGATGCCATGGTTAAACGATGTTAAAGGCGTTTTATTAACCCATCTTGGCGGAAGTGCAACCGGAAGCGGAACATATAATTTAGTGTTTGGTAATGTAACGCCATCAGGAAAACTAAGTGAGACCTATCCTTTAAGTCTCTTAAAAAGTATCCCCGGCGAATCATTCCTGACCAGTGATTTAAATGTGCCTTATCTTGAATCACTTTATGTCGGCTACCGCTATTATGATACCTTCAATGAACAAGTACTTTTCCCCTTTGGTTATGGTTTAAGTTATACCCAGTTTAAATGTAGTGATTACGATATTGAAACAAAAGGCGATAAATACAAAGTAACCCTCAATGTCACGAATATTGGTCACTTAAAAGGGGCCGAAGTAATCGGTGTCTATATTGGCAGGGAATTTTCTAAACTATTTAGTCCGCGCAAAGAACTTAAAGGATTTACCAAAGTTGAACTTGAACCGGGCGAAAAGAAAAAAGTTAGTATCACCTTTACGAAAGATGATTTAAAAGCCTATGATCCGATCCAAAAGAAATGGGTGTTAGAAAACATTGATTATAGTGTTTATGTTGGTATTGATGTTAGTAAAGCCGAGAATATGTTTTTCATCTCCATTGAAGATGGCGAAAACTTAGAACACTTAAAAGCATATAAAGAATTAAATTCCGTCTATTATAGTCGCACCCCATTTAAACCGACTATTAATGATTTTACGACGCTTTATGGTGAACCATTGCCGTTAGTGTTTGCTAATCGGAAAAGACCTTTTACGCTTGAAGGAAATATTAGCGATGTCACTGATTACTGGTGGGGAAGAACAGTTCATAATATCATGATAAATGTCGCCGGGAAGATGGCTGGCGATGATCCGGTACTCAAAAGAATGGCACAAGAAAGTATCAAAGAATTACCGTTTCGCTCAATGGTAGCCTTAAGTTCAGGGGCGGTAAGTGAAAATAAACGTGATGCCCTCCTCTTATTAATTAACGGTAAGCCGCTTCGGGGCCTAGCCCGGTTTCTGAAGAAAGACAAAAGAAAGGTTAAGTAAGGGGCGTATAGCCCCTTTAATCATGATATAATTAATGCCATGAATGAAGAGACCAAGAAAACAACCGAAACCTTAAAAGTCGTTAAGCGCCAAAAAAGTGATCGTAAATATTTAATTAACATCATTGTTATTTTATTGATTACCTTTACCTATACTATTTTCTCGTTATGGAACGACTTACCAGCGGTTATTGATGTTTTTAGCGGGGCGACCACAACGCCGGATTATCGGATGATATTAATTATTGCCGCTTTAATTGCTGGGCGCTTTTTAATTGAAGGATTAGTGCTTTTCATTTTTGCACGATTATATACGACAACATATAAGTTTCATCGCGGGGTCGCCAACGGATTAGTCGGACAATTTTATAGTGATATTACCCCTAGTTCCACCGGCGGACAATTTGCCCAAGTTAAGACTTTCGCAAACCAAGGGGTTCCTTTATCAATTGGGGCATCGATTATGGTCATGCATTTTATTTTGTATCAAATCGTCCTTGTCCTCTTTGGCGGTTTTTCAATTCTTTTAAATCTTGGGGACTTTGCACGCCTTGCCCCCATTACAATCTTTGATGTAAAGTTTCCGATTTGGGTGTTATCCCTAGTCGGGTTTATTATTAACTTAATTACTATTGTCGGACTATTTTTACTTTCATATTCCAAGAAAGCCCATAACTTCTTTATTAATAAAGGCGTCGATATTCTTGCGAAAATGCGGATCGTTAAAAAACCGGAAGAACGGAAAGCAAAACTATTTGTGAGTACCGAAAACTTTCGGGTTGAATTACGGCGGTTAAGTTCAAACTTTCCGGCGTCTATTTTAATCTTATTACTCTTTCTCGCCAAGTTTATTATTACTTATGCCATTACATACTTTGTCGCCTTAATGCTAAATCCGACCCTTTATGAAACCATCAATTTCTGGGAAACGATTACGAAATCAAGCTTCTTATCGATGATTACTGGCTTTATCCCGATTCCAGGGGCGGCCGGGTTTGCCGAATATTTCTTTGAAGTTATCTTTGGACCCGTCTTTTTAAATGATGGTGCCTTTACAAAAGCCGTGCAGATTGTATGGCGGACTAGTACTTTTTACGCAAACTTATTAGTAGGTGGACTAGTGACCGCTTTCTACCGTTCAAGTATGGAAGAAATTGTCGATCAATCAGGGAATATTCAAACCTTTGATCAAGTTAAAAGTCTTACCTTTGAAGAACGGGATCGGACTAGTGCAACCTTATATCAAACAAGTCAATTATCGATCCGTGAAATTCAACGCCGTCTAACTCCGAAGAAAAAGACGAAAAATGACGAGGGGGATGATCACTAATGCGGATTGCCATGTTTAGTGATACCTTTGTTCCCGACACCAACGGGGTTGCCGTTTCAACCTACAATCTTTTTAAAGCCTTAAATGAAAAAGGCCATCAATGTTTTGTTGTCACTTCCAATCCTTTTTCGAAAGAAGTAGTGTTTAAAGACAACGTCTTACGCATTCCTGGAGTCGAAATGAAAAATCTTTATGGTTATCATTTTGCCGCCCCGAATACGAAAGCATGGCGTATTCTTAGAAAGTTAAAGATTGATGTTGTGCACATTCAAAGTGAAGCGGGAATGGGTATTTTTGGTAAAGGTTTTGCCCGTACTGAAAAAATACCTTATGTTTACACCTATCACACAATGTATGAAGATTACACATACTATGCGACGAAAGGGCGGATGGAAACTTTTGCAAAATTATTCGCCGTTTTAGCCGGTGGCAAGCCGAAAGCGCTGATGAATTTATATCGCCAAGTGAAAAGACAAAAGTATCACTTCGGGAATACGGCGTAAATCGTTATATTAATATAATTCCGACTGGAGTTGATTTTTCTAAATTTAAAGCCAATAAAGATAATGAAGAATTTTTACGTAACTATGCCAAAGAACATAATCTTGATCAAACCTATAATCTTGTTTATGTGGGCCGGGTTGCTAAAGAAAAAAGTATTGATGTTATTATTGCCGGATACGCTAAATATATTTTAAATAATGAAAAGCATGGTACGAAATTAGTTATCGTGGGCGGTGGTCCTGCAATCCCGGAATTAGAAGAATATGCAACGAAACTTGGGATAAAAGACGATGTCCATTTTGTCGGAAAAGTCCTCCCTGAAGATATTGGAAAATATTACCATTTAGGGGAAATATTTGTCAGCGCCTCAATCAGTGAAACCCAGGGGCTTACCTTCATGGAAGCGATGGCCGCGGAACGGATTTTATTATGTCGGTTTGATGAAGGACTCGTTAATGTAATAAAAAACGGCGAAAGTGGGTATTTCTTTAATAGTGAAGAAGATTTTGGAACGATGGTTGATAAGATAAGAGCCCTTAAACCAAAAGAAATTCGCGCGATAAAAGATTACGCTAACGAAATTGTTGATGAATATAGTAATGAACGATTCGTTGCCCGTTGTCTCCACGTCTATGAAAGAGCGCTTCGCAACAGTTGGTAAATGATAAAAATTATTGATATAAAAGTAACAAAAAAGGCGATTATCCTCTTTTTTGATAATAAAGAAGAGTTAAATATAAGCGTTAATACAAAAAATGAGTTTTTTCTTTATGTTGGAAAAGAAATTTCAAAACAAACATTAAAAGAAATTAAACATTATGAAGCCAATACGCTTCACTTAAACTATGCAATAAAACTTTTATCAAGAATGGCCTATACCGCTTTTGAAATCAAAGAAAAACTTCGAAAAAGAGCAGTTGATGAAGAAGTGATTAAAGAAATTATTAAGAAACTGCAAGACTTTAAGTTACTCGATGACTTAAATTACGCCAAAGAGAAAGTACAATATTTAATTAATGTTAAAGGTGCTTCCAAAAAGGCAATTATTAATGAACTTAAAAGACGGGGTATTAATTATCACACCATTGAAGATGTAATAAGCGCAATTCCCGCCTTTGAAGTTGAAGAACTCATGAAGAAGATACCAAAACTAATTAAAAGATATCACAAAGAATCATTAAAGGCCGCGAGTCTAAAAATTAATCAAAAGTTATATAACGATGGCTATCATAGTGAAAACATCAATGAGGCTTTAAGTCATTTTAATCTTGAAGATTATATTGATGAAGATAAAAATATCGAAATATACTACGAATTAGTTATGAAAAGTGAACGGCGTAAAGGTAAAAATGACATAAAAGTAGTGTATAATAAATTAAGTAAAGCGGGTTATCCGCATCATAAAATAACGATTAAAGAACTAAATGAAGGAATTCGAGTTATTGAAAATTACCTTGTTACTAATGTCACGAAAGGGACATCAAACAGCGGACAATTATATTTAACCGTAACCTTACAAGATAACACCGGACAAATTGAAGCCCGGGTATGGGACGCAAGTGATGTCCACCTTGAAACTTTTAAACAAGGGACGTTTGTTAAAGTTGTCGCTGATGTCATTGAATATCGGAGCAATTTACAACTAAAAGTCCTAACGGCCGAAGAACTAAGCGCAAAAGACGTCAAAATTGAAGAGTTTACGATTGTTAGCCCAGTTAAATTAGAAACATTAAAAGCAGAACTTGATCGGCTTTTAAAATCACTGACCCATCCAAGTATTAGCAAAATTGTCAATAAATTAATTAATGACCGTTATCACGCTTTTATTACATATCCCGCGGCAAGTCGTTTGCATCATGAATATACCCATGGCCTACTCGAACACACTTTAACGCTTGCTAATCTTGCCGACCGTATCATTAGCTATTATCAAGAACTTTATAACGGAAATTGGCTTATTAACCGTGATTTAGTAATTGGGGGCATCTTAATTCATGACCTTGGCAAAACAATTGAATTAAGCGGTCCTGTGCTTACTACATATACTGTCGAAGGAAAACTAATTGGGCATATTTCCCTCTTAAATGCTGAATTACTTAAAGTAAGTGAAGCCTTAGGCATTAAAGATGAATCACCAACGCTTTTAAGTCACGTCGTCTTAAGTCACCACGGGAAGATGGAATATGGTTCACCGGTAACACCGATGCTTAAAGAAGCGCTATTAGTAAGTATGCTTGATGATTTAGACGCCAAAATGAAACTTGTCGAAAAAGCCCTTGCCGTCACAAATGAAGGTGAATTCACGGACCGGATTTGGGCTATTGATCAAAGTAGTTTTTATAAACCAAAGAAATAATTAAAGACCAGATTTAATCTTTTCAACAACCGATGGTAAGTTGAGGTTCCCGTCTAAATGGGTAACCATTGCAATTTGTAAGCCATCGGTTTTTCCATAGCGCGGAATAATGTGAACATGGAAGTGGGCGACACTTTGCCCAGCGGGTGGGTAATTATTAATTAATATATTAACGCCTAACGCTCCTAGTTTTTTCATTTGCACTTGACCAATGCGTTGCGCAACATCGAGCACTTTATGCATTGTATCTTTTGGCGTGCCAAGGAAGGTTTCGTGATGATCTTTAGGAATGACTAAGGTATGACCAGGCGCGGTCGGGGCGATATCTAAAAAGGCCATCACACTATCATCTTCATACACAAGGGAAGCCGGAATTTTCCGTTCGACTATTTTACAGAATACACAATCGTTTGCCATAATAATATTTTCTCCTTTATGCCGTATCTATATATCTATTATAGCAAAAGAAGGAAACAAAAAACCGCAACACCGAAGTGCTGCGGTTATTCACCTTAGGAGGTAGATTTATTTTTTATCTTCCCCGAAGATTTCTGGGAATTTTTCCACGAAGAAGTTTTTGACATCTTCATCATGGAAGACGACTGTTAAGTCTTTCATATAGAAGTTTAAGGCGTTGGTTTTGGTTGCTTCAAGTTGACTTAAGTGATAGGTAACTTCATCAACGATAGCGGTAATTTCTTCCGCGGTTTTGAAGTTTTCATAACTATTACTATCGGCATCCTTTTCGGCGAGTTTAGCGGTGTTCACAGCTTCTTTAACTTTGACAATGTAAAAGGTGTCGTTTTCAAAGAAGAGGAAGTTACGGTTATTACCTTTTTCGTAGGTTTTTGGTACGAGGTAATAGTCGCCACCAATGTTCCGCACGAAGGTGTTTGCTAAACGGGTTGCATCATCAGTCCATTTACCGGCATCAGCAAGGACGCCAAGGTCATCTTTAACGAAGTCAACACCATTGGCAGTACCAATGTTGAATAAGCGGGAACGGATGGCTTCTGGTAAGGTGCTAAGTCCACCATTTTTAATGCCCCAGTCAGAGGTGACAAATTTTTGTTTACGAACTTCAGTCTTTTCAATTTCTAAACCGACTTCTTTCGCATATTTGCCGCTGCCAGTGAAGCGTTCTTCAATGGTGGCATCAGTTAATTCTGGGTTGGCGTTAATTTTGGCAAAGTCACTTAAGATATCACCATATAATGTGTGGTCTTTTGTGGAATCTTTAATGCCAGTTGCGGTAAGAAGCGCGGCTTCGTTACCAATGAAGTCATCTTCAACCCCACGCCAGGCATTCGCTAAGATATTTAAATCGGCATCGTTGGTCCCTAAGATGTTTTGATCGATAAAGGCGTTAACGAGCGCGCTTGCGGCGGTTGGGTGTTTGGAGTTGTTGGCAATCGCAACATATTCAACTTCACGGGCGTAGTTACGGCCTAAAGTTGATTTTTGTTCATTTTGGACGTATTTTTCCACGAGTTTTTCGCGGTAAATAACATCAACATATTTTTCTTCAATATAGTGTTTATAGTAATCAAAGTGGACTAATTTGAAGGTTGGGTCATCAAAGTTATCTTTAGTGACGGTTGGTAAGAAGATGCCTTCTTTATAGAAGCCAGTGGCTACAGCGTCAAGTGCGCCAATGTCCACTGCTGCACCAGCAGCGTCAACAATGTAACTATTTTCCGCCCGGTAAACGCGTTCAACGACAAATTTCTTTTCATCGAAGACACTGCGGTAAGTATAACTTCCGCTGGTGATTTCGCTGTAGAATTTTTCTTTGGCACGTTTGTCAACCGCAAGTCTGAATGGATCAGTTGCGGCTAATTCACTATAAGGAGTGAATTCTTTTTCGGCGATGGTAAGTAACACTTCGTCAAGGACGTATTGTTTAAAGTTTGCGGAATCGTGATAGTTTTTGTAAATGTTTTTTAAGGTATTGTTAACAATATCGCTTAATTCATCGACTAAAACGGTTTTTTCAATATCAACTGGTTGGGCACTGATTTTATCACAGCCGGTAAGTAGTAAAGCGGCAGCGGCTAAACTAACAAATAATTTCTTTTTCATATTTTTACCTCCTCCGCCTTATCTCGTGGACCAATCAAAGTCGGTACCATTGCGGAAATCCGCAATATATGATTCTGGTACTAAACGTTCGGTCCGTGCAAGTTGTTGTTGATCTAAGTATTCAATCCATTCGCCCCATAATTGGTGAAGACTTGAGTCTTGGGTGAATAGTGAAGCATTGTATTGATTACTTAAATAAGTATCAAGCGCTTTTTGTAATTCAGCGTCATGGAATTTGACATTTAAGATATCGACTAATTTTTGGAAGATACGGTCATCGATGGTTGGATCGAAGGCTTTAACTTCATTTTTAATTTTGTCGACTCTTTCTTTGGTGCCAATCGCATCGAGTTGTAAGAAGTTGACAAAGGTGTCTAAATCTTTACCATCGGTGCCTTTTGGGAAAGCAGCAGTTCCCGGAGTTTCAATTGTGTAGTAGTCTTTTAAGGACACACCACCAACTGTTTCTTGGATTGCTTCTTTCAATAACGATGAAGTGGATGCCTTCGTAACTTCCGGCTGCTCCAGCACGGACGACTAAGACGACATTACCTTTTTCATCGGTTAAGACGGTTTTGCCACCAAGTTCTGGAACACTTTGGAAACCTTTTAAGGCTGCAAAGGTTGCGTTTGGTGTACCAACTTCGTCAGCATCAGCGACATCATTTGGTGTAATAACGCTAATGTTGTGTTTGTTGAAGTACTTATTGAAAATGATGTTGCGGGGGAAGAAGAGGGTATTACCTTCATTAACTTCTTTACCGGCATCTGATTTTTCGATTTCGCGAACTTCAGCGAGTTTTAAAGCCGCGCCATATGGAATTTCACCTAAGCCTAAGGTTGTAAGTGAAGTTGCTGCAGCGGCAGGGATTTTGAGTTTGGCTTTATCATCAACGGTTAAAGCGGCGTCTTGGTTATATAACGCGTCATACGCGTACACGCCTAACTTGAATTCATTAACATAGCCGGTGCTGTTGGACATAATGCCTAAGTCACCAAATTGGGCGGCACTGCCTTCGTCTTCTGAGAAGCGGTTGGCAAGTAAGCCAAATGTATCTTGTTGTTCAACAAGGGCGGTGATAACGCTACTTAATTTATTGGCGTCATCTTTAGAGATTTTACCCGTAACGAATTTACCGTGTTCGGCGCCGACTTTAACAAGTAAGTGACGGACATGGTATGGAAGTTTATTATTTAAATAACCTTCATAGACCGGATTGCTGTTTTCATCTAAAACAAGATTGCCACTAGCATCTCTTTCACCTTCAATTAATTCTTTCATTGCATTTTGGATCCATGCGCCTGATCCGCCATCAAAGAATTGGGTTTTGAGTTCTTTTTGCATTTCTTCGTAAGCGAACTTTTCTTCAAGTTCTTTTACGTTATCTTTTACTTCGTTAACACGTAATACGGCTTTATCATAGATTTCGGTTCGTTTTGCGCTTTGCTCATCTTTGGCGAAGAGAGCACGAACCACAACTTGGTAGACGGCGTCGTAATAATCCTTTAATCCTGTGGGGGTTGTAAGATAATCATCAAACATACCACCTGCGGTTATTTTAACTGGGTTACCATCGATTGTCACCGTCACAATATTGCCTTCTTTATCGGCCACTAAATCTTTGCTACAACCAACAAGGGCGAGCGCAGTAAGGGCAAAACCAGCAATAATGTGTCTTGGTTTTCTCATATAATGCTATACCTCCTAATAATATGCTTTTATATTCTATACTTAACTTACACCCAATTCAACAAAAATATGCAAAAATGCTCCTAATTTAGTGCTTTCCTTATTTTTATATAAAAATAGGTTAGTAAAACAGTTTATTTTTATTGCTTTTTAAGGTATTGTTATAGACGGAACTATGGAAAGAGAGTTTTTTATATGGTTATACTAGAAATTAAGAATTTACACGCTAAAGTCAACGATGTTGAAATATTGCGTGGTGTTAATCTCACTGTTAACAGTGGGGAAGTAGTCGCTTTACTTGGTCCGAATGGTCATGGTAAGTCAACTTTACTTTCAGTAATTATGGGTCATCCAAATTACACCGTCACCGCTGGTGAAATATATTACAAAGGTGAAGATGTGTTAAGTATGAGCGTTGATGAAAGAGCCCGGGCAGGTCTTTTCTTAGCAATGCAAAACCCAAGTGAAGTACCAGGCGTTATTATTAGTGACTTCATTCGTGCAGCAATCAACGCCAAACGCGAAAAACCAATTAAGCCAATTGAATTATTTAGAGTGCTTGATAAAGCAAGTAAAGAAATGCAAATGCCCCTTGATCTTGCTAATCGTAGTCTTAATGAAGGTTTTTCAGGTGGTGAAAAGAAACGTCATGAAATTATGCAAATGAAACTTTTAAACCCGGAACTTGCAATGTTAGATGAAATTGACTCGGGATTAGACGTTGATGGCATTAAGATTGTTGCCAACCAAATTAATAAAGAAAAAAGTGATAAACGTTCATTTTTAGTTATTAGTCACTACGCTCGATTATATGATTTAATTAATCCGACAAGAGCAGTCGTCATGATTAATGGTCGGGTGGCCATTGAAGGTGGTATGGAAGTCATTAACCGGATTGATCAAGAAGGTTATGAATGGATTCAAATTGAACACAATATTAGCATTGAACGGGAAGACAGTCGCCCGGTTGTTTTAGAAGTCTGCGCTGTTAATGAAGGCACGAAAAAATGAGTAACTTTAACATCTTAAAAGTAAGTGAAAAACACATCAAAAAAGATGTTTTATTAATTGAAAATAATGATCTTTTTTACCATGTTTTTGATGAGAAAGATTTACCTTCTGATATTACTAATATTACACTAAAATCACAAAAAGACGTTGATTTTGTCATTGTTTTACGTACAAAAAGCCCTTTAATTGTTTATAACATAGCCCCTTACACTCGCGGGAAAATCATCTTTGTTTGTGAAAATGAAGACGTGAAAACAAGTCGCGAAATTCATCTTCAAGAAGGGGCGGAAATTGACCTTATTGTTCCTGATTTTAGTGCGGGAAATCGTGCTTTAAACATTGAAACAAAACTCCTGGGTAAAGGTGCTAAAGCAAACTGGCATTTATCAAGTTATTCACAAAATAATGATAAAAAAGTATTTAAGATTTCCTTTTCACATTTTGCCGATAAGTCCTTTGCAGATATGCATAATTATGGGGTTGTTCTTGATCAATCGACTCTTATTTTTACCGGCGATTCAACAATATATGAGGCAGTTAAAGGCGCGGAAACGCATCAAACGGCTCGTATTATTGTTTTCGATGAAGGAAGTACTGCCCAAGCGGATCCAATCTTGAACATTTATCATAATGATGTCATTGCCGCGAGCCACGCTGCAACAGTTGGCCGTGTTAATGCCGAACATTTATATTATTTAAATTCACGCGGTCTTACTGAATTAGAAGCCAAACAACTTATTACTAAAGGGTATTTATTACCAATTATTAATTATATTGACGATGAAGAACTCAAGGAAAAGTTTATTGCGCAACTTGAAGGAGTTATCTAATGTACGATGTTTATAAAATCCGTAAAGATTTTCCGGTTTTCCACAACTCGAAAACGATTTATTTAGATAATGCCGCGACGACATATAAACCACAAAGTGTCATCGATAGTGTTACTAAGTATTTAAGTAAGGAAACCGCAAATAGTGGACGTGGTGATTATCATGATGCTTATGTTGTTGACAAAAGAGTTGATGATACGCGTTTATTAGTGCAAAAATTTCTAAACGCCAAAGAAGAAGATGAAATCATTTTCACGCATGGCACAACCATGTCTTTGAATCTAGTGGCGCAAAGTTATGGCAAAAAAGTATTGAAGCCAGGTGATGAAATTCTTTTATCGATTGCAGAACATGCCTCTAACACTTTACCGTGGTTTGATGTTGCTAAAGTTACTGGCGCGAAAGTCGTATTCATGCCTCTTGATGATAAAGGTTTAATTACCCCTGAAATTGTTAAAAAATATTTAACTCCACGCACCAAGATTGTGGCAGTTACCCATATTAGTAATGTGCTTGGATACATCAATGATATAAAATCAATTGCGAAAGTTGTTCATGAAAACGGAAGTATTATTGTTGTCGATGGTGCGCAAAGTGCTCCACATTTAAAGATTGATGTTCAAGATTTAGACATTGATTTTTTTGCTTTTAGCGGCCATAAGATGCTTGCCCCGACCGGCATAGGTGTACTTTATGGTAAAAAAGAACTCTTAGCAGTCATGGATCCATTTTTCAGTGGAGGTGGAATGAACGCTTCTTATACGACTGACGGAAAAGTTGATATCTTTAAAGCACCGCGGAAATTTGAAGCCGGGACCTTAAACATTGAAGCAATCTATGGCTTACATAGTGCAATTATTTACTTACAAAAGATAGGTCTTGAAAATATTGCTGCCCATGAACTAACCTTAAAAAAATATGCCCTTAATGAGTTGAGGAAACTTGACCATATCATTATTTATAATGAAGATGCGCCAACCGGTATTATTACTTTTAATGTTCGTGGGGTCCATTCGCAAGATGCCGCCACTTACTTTAGTAGCAAAAATATTGCTCTAAGAAGTGGACAACATTGTGCCAAACTCCTAAAAAATCATCTCCATGAAATGGCGACAGTACGGGCAAGTATTTATCTATATACGACAAAGGAAGACATTGATGCGTTCATTAATGCCGCTAAAACAGCGGAGGATTTTCTTGATGCATACTTTTAATCGTGACCTAATGCGTGCCACCATCTTGGCGCATTATGAAAACCCATATCATAAAGAAACCCCGCAAAACGCGGATGAATTTATGCAAATCCACCTTAATTCGACGGGTTGCATTGATGACATAACCCTATATTTAAATGTGACAAACGGCGTTGTTAAGGTCGGATATTTTGATGGATTTGGTTGTACCATATCAATTGCATCAACCTCAATACTACTCGAAATGATTGAAGGAATGAACATTGAAAAAGTCCTTGATATTATTAATGAATACCACAAGATGCTTAATGCTGAAGAATATGATGCCGACATGCTTAATGAAGCGATTGTCTTTATGAATACAATGAAACAACCAAGTCGGATCCGTTGTGCCACGATTGGCTGGGACGGAGCAAAGGAACTAATCCTTAAATATAAAGAAGGAGGAAAATAGTTATGGCTGAAAAAGACGAATTACAGTTTGGCGCCTATGAATATGGGTTTGCCGATGAACATACATCAATTGCCGATACTGGTATTGGCTTAAATGAGGAAGTTGTCCGCCAAATTAGTGCATATAAAAATGAACCAGAATGGATGTTAGAGTTTCGCTTAAAAGCGCTCAAAGCCTTTTTACTTATGAAAAACCCATCATTTGGTCCAGATTTATCATCAATTGACTTTGATTCTTATACTTACTTTAACCGTGTAGTATCAGGTGAAACTCGAAGTTGGGACGAAGTTCCTGAACAAATTAAGAATACTTTTGAAAAACTCGGTATTCCTGAAGCGGAACGCGACTTTTTAGCAGGTGTTGCTACTCAGTATGATAGTGAAGTTGTCTATCACAACATGATTCAAGAATTTGAGGAAAAAGGTGTCATCTTTTTATCAACGGATGAAGCACTTAAGAGACATCCTGAATTATTTAAGAAATATTTTAATTCGGTGGTGAAATACACTGATAACAAATATGCTGCTCTTAATGGT
>CALAWM010000022.1 GCA_937895315.1 uncultured Caryophanales bacterium
CTATATAAGGCGGTATATGTGTTAGTCCGCGGACGTAAGTGAGCGATTTCTCGTAAGAATTCCGCAGAATGTCTTTTCTTTTGTAACGGATAATCTTCATCAACATCACCAACTACAACTAATTTATCAACATGTAATTCAAATGGTTGTTTATTTTCGGGTGTAAGAATTAAGTTTCCACTTACTTCAAGGGAGGCGCCAGTTCTTAATTTATCAATTTCGGCGAAATTATCAACTTTATCTTTTTCATACACTAATTGGATACCTTTAAAAGCACTCCCATCAGTGAATTCAATAAAACCAATCGTTCCATTATTACGATTTGTTTTAACCCCCCCTCTTAAAGTAAGAGATTGGTCTTTTAGAGTTTTTGTTTCTAACCCATCATAGAGTTCTTTAATAGTTAACATAATTTCACCTCTTTGCTCTATTAATTATTATAACTTAATAATTACGAAAATCTTCTATTTCCCAGTTTGGATCGACACCAAGGTCATAATTAGCGAATATTCCTTCATCAAATAAATAGTTTGCAAGTTTAGCAATCATCGCCGCTTGATCAGTGCAACACCATAAAGGAGGGATTGCTGGTTCAATATTTATTTTAGGAAATTTATCTAATACTTCACTCCGCAAATAAGAGTTTGCGCTGACTCCTCCGGCGATAACAACTTGTTTGACATTATATTCTTGGGCGGCTTTAAGTCCTTTTGACACTATGGCGTCAATTGCTACTTTTTGGAATGATGCGCATAGATTTGGTACGTTAAGTTCTTCGCCCCGTTGCTTGGTGTTATTTACTAAGTTGATGACATGGGTTTTTAATCCACTAAAAGAGAAGTCATATCCTTCCTTTAGTGCTGGGCTTGGTAATTTATAGGTTGCTTCTCCCGTTTTCGCTAAACGATCAATCGGAATTCCTCCAGGATAACCAAGGTTTAAAACCCGGGCAACTTTGTCGTAACATTCACCAATTGCATCATCCTTTGTCTCTCCAATTGTTTTAAAAGATAAATGGTCTTCCATTATGACTAATTCAGTGTTTCCGCCACTTACCACAATCGCTAAAAGTGGGAATTTAAGGGGCGTAACATATTCTGCCGCATAAATATGGGCGGCTAGATGATGAACCGGAATTAAGGGTTTATTGTAAATTAATGCTAACGTTTTTGCTGCTTGTAAGCCAACGTGTAAAGCACCAATTAATCCTGGTCCTCTTGTTACGGCAAAAGCATCAACTTCATCAAGACGAACATTCGCGTCTTTAAGGGCGGTGTCCAAAGTAAAAGCAATATTTTCAGTATGAAGCCTTGAGGCTAATTCCGGCATGACACCACCATATTTTTGGTGCATGGCAATTTGACTGCTCACCGCGTTACTTAAAAGATTACCACCTTTAGTGATTGCAACCGCTGTTTCATCACAACTAGATTCAATTGCTAAAATTACTCGTTCTTTCATTCGCGTACAACCTTTACCATGTAATAAGCATCATCCCCGTTTGAATAAAATTTCTTTTTCGTGGTGATAATATTGAAACCATTATTTAAATATAATGCAATTGCTGGTTCATTGTGGGTTCGGACTTCAAGGGTGATGGCGCGTACTTCTTCAAGTCTTTCAACCCGGTCTAAGAAATGCGCCATTAAAAGTGATCCTAGTTTTTTGCCTTGGAGGGCCGGGTGAATCGCAAATTGAACGATGGCGACACTATCAAAAGTAACCCAAAAGTGAATATAGCCAATAACTACTTCAGCATATGTCATAACGAAAAAATAGGCTAAATCGTTATTTAGTTCGGAAGTATAAGATGACTTTGGCCATGGATCAGGAAAAACCAAATGGGCGATTTGATCAACGGCATCAATATCACTAAAAGTCATCGGACGAATAATTAATTTCTTTTCTTCCATACTATCCCTTTAAATATATTGGCTTAAATGATAAAACATCTTTCACCTTATTTTCTTCCTTTATTCCTCTAAGCATATTTTCAAAACGGTCAAAGACGATCGATTCGAGTTCAAGGTGCTTTGTTTCGCCCCCTAAAAGGTAACCTTTGCCTTTTATTAAGTTCTTCACTTCATCATTTGTAAGAATTGTATCATTTAAAATAGTGCCTTTTTGCGAGTAAATACCAGCAAAAGAGCGGTTATTCCGAGCGTCTAGCACACAGATGGTTGGTAATTCACTATGTTTAAAGACTTCTAGACTAGAGACTTTATATAAATCAATATTTAAAGCATATGCCCATATTTTACTCACACTTACGGCAATCCGAACTCCGGTAAAAGACCCTGGACCATAAGCGACCACAATGTTATTTATATCTTTAGGGGTTAACTTTAATTTTTCTAAAAGTTCATGAATCTTCATCACTAAAATTTCACTTTGAGTTTGAAAGGCCTTTTCGTCATAACGCCCGATAACATGATTATCTTTAGCGATTGCCACACTTAAACGATTGCTCGAACTATCTAATAAAAGGGTAATCATTTGAAGTTCTCCTCAATGCTTTTAACAATATCCGCATAACGTCCTTCACCGCTTAAAGTCACTTCGCGGTCGGTTAAGGATTTATGTTTAATGATAATTTCTAACGTATCGTTAGGTAATAAATTTTTAATATAGTCTGGCCATTCAATTACGGTAATACCTTCACTACCTATAAATTCATCTAAACCTATATCATCATTATTATTTTCTAAACGATAAGCGTCTATATGAAATAATGGCTTTTTACCTTTAAGATAAATTTTCATAATATTAAATGTGGGGCTGTTTACTTTTTCTATAATTCCTAGCCCTTTGGCAATTCCTTTGGTTATCGTGGTTTTACCGGCACCTAAATCACCTTTTAAAAGCACAACATCGCCAAGGTTTAAAAGTCTCGCCAATGTTTGGCCAAGGGTTAAGGTTTCAAGTTCAGATTTAGTAATAAAAGTATGCTTCATAATGCAAAAAAATTATACCACGTTTGCACCGCTTCGGTTAGGTTTATCTCTTATAGTCTTTATTATTCTGTTTCTTTTAGAAACACTTCATGTAATCTTTCAACTTCTTTTGTGTCAAATGGAAAAGTATTGTTATTCATCATATTCACAACTTGGGCTTGTTTATATTCAACAATTTTTGATAACTCCGCTGAATATTGGTAGTTATCAATATTCCGAAGATATTCATTTTTATCTAAATATTTAATTCCGCCATCGGTGAATAGTTTTACATCTAAATCATAATCAATATACTTAGCAATCCCGTGATCAATAAGCGTCGGCGAAGCAATATTTGTATAAAAAACAATGCCAGTATCTTTAAGCATGGCGATGACATTGAACCAATCATCTTTGCTGAAAAAAGAAATTGCAGGCTCTTTTGTATACCATTTCCGGCCATTTCCTTCGATTACTTGAGTACTTTTACTGGCAACAATTAACCACTTTTCACTATCTTCTAAGACGTATGACTTACGCCAAAAACGATGGAGACCTCCATCATGTTTATAGCTTTGGATTCTAATCCATTTCCCTTTAATACTCATAAAACTACCAAACCTTCGATTGATGGTTTATTTTAACATATTAAAGGGGATAATTCTTATAGTAGTGATAGGAAGTTATTAAGTTCAGTAATATGTTCTTTATATTTTAGGATTGCTTCATTAGGAATTGGTT
>CALAWM010000023.1 GCA_937895315.1 uncultured Caryophanales bacterium
ACTTCTTTTAAGTGACTCATCTTTAATTTACTAAGGCCGCCATGTAAGAAACCAATCGTCACTGCGGTCAGCATCATTAATAAGCCTCTAACCCAACTTCCGCCACCCACTGGTAAAAAGTGCGTAATAAAAGGGGCAACAATCAGCATTATTAATGCCGGAATAATTCCGTCACGCGTCCGATGTCTAATAATAAAGACGGCAAGTGGTACCGGAAAAATAAAACCGACACCATGTTGTAAATTTGGTATTGTTAAAGCAGCGAAAACAATGAGGGTAACTAGGACCACAATCACTAACTCAAAATAATATCCACTTTTCTTTTGCATAAATTTAAATAAATAACCCCTCTAAACAAAGAGGGGCTATCTTTTCTAATTTCTAATAATTAACTAGCGTAGAATGGGAGCAATCCCATGAAGCGTGCATTTTTAATAGCGACCGCTAATTCGCGTTGATACTTCGCACTTGTACCGGTAACCCGCCGTGAGGTAATTTTACCATTTGGGGTAACAAACCGTTTTAAGAGTTCGACATTTTTGTAGTCGATTTCGGTAATTTTATTTTGTTTGAAGTAGCAAACTTTTCTACGTGGTCTACTTTTTCTATATGACATTAACTTATCTCCTTATTTTTTAGAACGGAAGATCATCATCAGAAACATCGACTCCAACAGGATCAGGGGTAGTATCTGGTTCATAACCACCTTGAGCACTACCTTCACTTCCCTTTGATTCAAGGGCTTGGACTGAGTCGGCGACGATTTCGACGATATTTACTTTTTGTTTAGCTTGATTTTCGTAACTACGTTGTTGTAAGCGTCCGTCCACACCTACTAAGTTACCTTTTTTAAGATATTGGGCAACAAATTCAGCAGTTTGTCCCCAGCACACGACTGGTAAGAAACTTGCACTTTTTTCCCGACCACGGTTATCAACCGCGATGGTAAAGCTTGTGACAGCTTGATTTGTTTGGGTCCGCCGTAATTCTGGATCACGGACTAAGCGACCCACTAAGACTACTCGATTAACCATTGTTATTCCTCCTAATGATTGATTATTTAGCGATAACAAGATGACGAATGACTCTGTTATTTAATTTTGCTAACCGTTCGAATTCTGCGATAGCTTTCACATCGCCTTCGACATTAACGACAACATAGTAACCTTTGTTTAAGTCATTAATTGGATAAGCAAAATCACGTAAACCCCAATTTTCGGTATCAACATTTAAGATATTACCACCTAAGTCAGTAATAATCTTGTGGAGACCTTCAATTTCGGCTTGACGTTCTTCTTCACTTAATTCAGCGCGAAGAATATACATGATTTCGTACTTTTTCATAAGCACACCTCCCTCTGGACTATTTTCGGCTATTGCTCACCAATAGCATGGAGTTATATTACGCCGGGTAATATAGCGTTGTAATTATATTACAATTACTAACGTTTGTAAAGGGTCACCTTATCCGCTAGTAATAATTACAATAAAAGTTTATTTATTGTCACGCATCGTCGGAAATAGAATAACTTCCCGAATTGATGTTTTGTTGGTAAGAAGCATAATAAGGCGGTCAATACCAATCCCGATACCACCGGCAGGCGGCATCCCGTATTCTAAGGCTTCAATAAAATCTTCATCCATTTCACTTGCTTCTTCATCCCCTAATTCACGGGCTTTAAGTTGGGCAGTGAAGCGTTCGTATTGATCAAGTGGATCATTTAATTCGGTGAAAGCGTTAGCAAGTTCATTTGCTTTAACAAATAATTCGAAACGTTCGGTATAACGTGGATCAACACTTTTCTTAGCAAGTGGTGATATTTCAATTGGATGACCATAGACAAATGTTGGTTGAATTAAATCTTGTTCACAAAATTCTTCAAAGAAGGCGTTTAGAATGTGACCAACACCGGTCCAGTGTTTTTCAACATAGACTTCATGTTTTTCCGCAATCTTTTTCGCTTCTTCAAACGTATGAACTTCTCTAAAGTCGACCCCTACTTTTTCTTTAACTAGATCAACCATTGCCACTCTTCTAAATGGTGCGCCAACATCAATAACGACATCGCCCCATGGTAGTTTTGTGTCACCGGTAATCTTAAGTGCTAAATGACGGAATAAACTTTCATTCAATTCAAACATATCTTCTAAATCACCATAGGCTTGGTATGCTTCAATAGTGGTGAACTCGGGGTTATGACGGGTACTCATTCCTTCATTCCGAAACAAGCGGCCGATTTCATATACACGTTCAATTCCTCCTACTAATAAGCGTTTAAGCGGTAATTCCGTAGCAATTCGTAGGTAAAAATCACGATTTAAGGTGTTGTGGTGGGTCACGAATGGTTTCGCGGTCGCGCCACCAAGAACACTATTCAACATACTTGTTTCAACTTCCACAAACCCGCGATCATCTAAGAAACGTTGGATTTCCCGGATAATACGTGGTCTAGTTAAGGCAACATGACGACTTGATTCATTCATGATTAAGTCAACATAACGACGGCGATAGCGTTCTTCCACATCTTGTAATCCATGGAATTTTTCTGGTAGTGGCTTTAAGGCTTTAACAATATGGGTATAGGTTTTAACTTTAACCGTTACTTCACCGGTTCTAGTACGCATGATTGTCCCTTCAATACCAACAATATCACCTAAGTCAGCAGTTTTAAAAAGGTCATAGGTTTCTTCGCCGACACTTTCTTTGCTAATAAAAGCTTGGATTTGTCCTTGTTGATCTTGAATAGAGAAAAAACTTGCTTTTCCCATGATACGAATAAACATAATCCGCCCCGCGGTTTTAACATCCAGGGCTTTTTCTTCTAATTCTTCCTTTGTAAACTCTCCGGCTTTATTTTTAATCGTTTCGCTATTGTCGGTGCGGACAAATTTTTCTCCAAAGGGATCAATTCCGTTTTCACTTAAGCGTTGAGCCTTCGCTCTTCTTACTAATTCTTGGTCACTAAATTCTCTTGGCATAATAACTCCTATATCTTTTCAATTCTATCACTATTTGCTTATATAAGCAAAGCGCGTTCTCTAATTTCGGCGATTATAACGTCTAATTCCGCTAAAGATTTCATTTGCGAAAGTTTAACGCGGAACTCTTTGACAAACGGGTATCCCTTTAAAAAGTGTGGACTAATCCCCCGCATTGTCAGGATTCCGTGATGGCTTCCTTTTTCTTTTGCCATCATTTCGGCAAGTGTTTTCATATACGTTAATTGTTGATCAAGGGTTGGACTGGGAAGTCTTTCTCCTGTTTCATAATATCGCTCAATTTGGGTCGCAAGGAATGGGTTACCTAGTTGCCCTCTTGCTAACATAACGGCTTTTGCGCCCGTTATATTCATGGCTTTGATGGCATCATCAAGCGTATAAATATCACCGCTGATAACAAGCGGAATATTAATTAAATCTTGAAGGTTTTCGGCTAAATCATAGCGGGCTTTTCCGCTATAAAGTTGGGTCGTGGTTCGTAAGTGAACTGCAATCAAACTAACCCCGGCTTTTTCTAATTCTGGGAGCAATTCTTTGAAGTTTATTTGTCTTTCATCCCAGCCAATTCTAATCTTAACTGTTACCGGTTTTGCACTCTTTTCAACAACGGCTTTTACCATAGAAATTAGTTCTTTTGGATACTTTAACCATGCAGAACCGCCATTATTCTTCGTTACCTTCGGAACGGGACACCCTAGGTTTAAATCCAAAAAATCATAGTTATCAGTATGTTTTTCAATCTTATCGATTGCAGCTAAAAGCTTATTGGTATCTCCCCCAAAAAGTTGAATAGATGTTGGTCTTTTTTCTTCATTGGTAGGTAAGTATGTATAGGTAATTTCATTATTAAAAACTAGCCCGCTATCACTTATCATTTCGGTGTAACAAAGTGCTACACCAAAAGAACGCATAAACTCACGATATGCGTTTGTGGTAATCCCTGCCATTGGTGCAAGAATTGTCTTTCCGTTAATTACTGTATTTCCTATTTTCCACATAGTAAGAAAGAGCCGAATTGCTTCGGCTCAATTATTATTCTTTCTTTTCTTCGGGCTTTTCGACTTTTTCTTCTTTAGCCGGTTCTTCCATGACGACCTCACCAATACCAACTTGTTTTGGTTCATCAAGTTTCCGCTCTTTAAGCAAGGTATCAATTTGTTCGGCGGTTATTGTTTCGCGGTCTAAAAGTGTTTCGGCAATTAAGATAAGATTTTCTTTATGTTTAACAATTAATTCACGTGCCTTTTCATGAGCACCTTCAATTATTTTCCGAACTTCTTTATCGATTTCAAGGGCAACTTGTTGCGAGAAGTTCTTTTGACTAGAAGTATAATCACGGCCAAGGAACACGCTTCCGGTATCTCTTTCGTATTGAATTGGTCCTAAATCAGACATCCCAAATTCCGTGACCATTAAACGAGCGATACGGGTGGCGACTTCAATATCATTTTGCGCACCAGTTGAGACGTCTTCAAAGAAGACTTCTTCACTTGTCCGACCACCTAAGTAACCGACAATACGGGCAAATAATTCATTTTTAGTAACTAAGAAGCGGTCTTCTTCTGGTGTCATTAAAACGTGACCACCCGTTCTTCCGCGAGGAATAATCGTGATTTTTTGTACTTTATCACTGAATGGTTGGTTAAGAC
>CALAWM010000024.1 GCA_937895315.1 uncultured Caryophanales bacterium
TAACTCTTTATCACCTTTAATCGCAGTGTTTAGATCACGGCGAATGTTCCGAATCGCAATTTTGGCATCTTCAGTGAATTTCTTTGCTTGTTTGACAAGTTCACGGCGCCGGTCTTCGGTAAGGGGTGGCAAGATTAAACGAATAGTGTCACCATCATTAATCGGATTGATCCCTAAAGTCGAAGCGTTAATGGCGGCGATGATTGATTTGATATCACCTTTATCATAAGGCTTAATAAGTAGTTGCCGTGGTTCGGGAACGGTAATTGAACTAATTTGATTAATTGGCATTTTTTCACCATAATAATCAGCTTCAATGCGTTCAAGTAAGGCTGCACTGGCTCGGCCAGTTCTTAAGGTCGCAAACTGACTTTTTAAGTTTACGACTGATTTTTCCATCCGCTCTTCGGCGGTAAATGCATAATTATTCATGTTTTGTACCTCTTGTTATAATTGTACCAATTTTCATGTGTTCTTCAAGTGGTTCAAAATCTAAAACTTCATCCATTCCAATGACAAAGGTATCAATATTCGTGTTTTTCAAAACTTCAAGCGCGCTGATATCCATCGCTTCAATGTTAATGTCAATAAGGTCTTGATATGAAGCACTGACAATCCGTTGGGCGTCTTTGTAGACAAGTGGGTTTTTCGTATAAAGAGCATCAACGCCGTCTTTAACCATGATGATTAAATCAGCGCCAATATCGATAGCGCGAAGAGCCGCTCCAGTGTCAGTCGTAAAGAATGGTTTTCCAGTACCACCACCAAAGATGACAATTTCCCCTTTGTCTAAATGGGCTTTTGCAAGTTCCGGACTAGTTTTGGGGGCAAGACCTTCAACTTCAAACGAATTTAAAACGATCGAAGGAACGCCGTTTTGCACAAAATAGTCGCGAATTGCAAGGGCATTTAAGAAAGTGGCAGTCATTCCCATATAATCAGCCGCTGCTGGATCAAAGCCAATTAACTTGGCGTTTTTACCGCGCCAAATATTGCCGGCACCAACCACAAGGGCTAAATCCATTTGCTTATGGAAATGGAAAGACTTCACAAAGTTTAAGATGGCGGCAAGCACTTTTGGGTCATAAATTCCAAACTCTTTATTCCCGGCTAAGGCTTCACCACTAAGTTTTAGTAAGACTCTTTTATAAACCATATTTCCTCCACAAAAAAACACCCGAAGGTGTTTAATTGATTGTCAATTATTTAATTTGTCCGAGCACTTCACTGGCGAAGTCTTCTTGGCGTTTTTCAATACCTTCACCAACTTGGAAACGGACAAACTTTAAGACGTTAATGCCTTTTTCTTTTAAGACGGCATCAACTTTCTTCGAATCATCCATTAAGTAGGTTTGGTCGACAAGGACTAAATCACTAAAGTGTTTTTTAATTTTGCCTTCAAGAATTTTTTCAAGCATGGCAACTGGTTTGTCGGCAAGTTTTGGATCATTTTTCGCTAATTCAAGTTGAATGTGTTTTTCATGATCATATTCGGCTTGGCTAATATCTTTAGCGGTAATGTAGCTTGGGTTATTGGCAGCAACGTGCATTGCTAAACCGTGGGCTAATTCATGATCTTCTTTATCAAGTAAAACGACAGTAGCAATTTTACCACCCATGT
>CALAWM010000025.1 GCA_937895315.1 uncultured Caryophanales bacterium
ACGTAATACTCGACCATCAACACTTCCGGCCATGTTATCTCTTAAGTAGTCAAAACCAACTTCACTATTCGTGGTATAGGTAATATCACATAAATATTGCTCACGTTTTTCCCGGGCGGTTTTTTCTCTTAAGTTGACACCTACAGTTAAACCAAGAAAACGATAAATTTGTCCCATCCACTCCGCATCACGGGCGGCTAGGTATTCGTTAACAGTAACAACGTGGACACCTTTGCCGGCAAGTGCGTTTAAATAAACAGCCATCGTGGCGGTTAAAGTTTTACCTTCCCCAGTTCTCATTTCAGCAACGTCACCTTGGTGTAAAACAATGGCACCGGTTATTTGCACTGGATAAGGGAATTGCCCTAAAGTACGACGCGCGGCTTCACGAGCAACGGCGTATGCTTCTGGTAATAAATCATCAAGCGTTTCCCCTTTGGCGATTCTTTCCCGAAAATATGGGGTTTTCGCCTTTAATTCTTCGTCACTCAAAACTGCAATACTTTTTTCAAAAGCAATTACTTTATTAGCAAGTTTTGTTAATTTGTTTAATCGTCTTTTTTCAAAACGGAATATTTTTTCTGCAAGACTCATAAAGACTCCTCTTCTATATATCTTATGTAGTTTACCATATTTTAATTAAAATATGAGGCTTATGTGTTAACTTTTGTCGCTACAACCGTTAATACTTTAATCTTTTTAGGTGAAAATGGGGTTATTAGTTCAATTATTGCTTTGATTGTTGCCCCAGTAGTTTTGAGATCATCAATAATTAAAACTTTCTTGTTTCGTAGTCTTTCGCCATCGATTATTTCTATCTTCTTATGCACGTTTTGCCGTTCTTTAAAAGAAAGATCACTTTGTTTAAAACTTTCCTTTTTATGGAGTAGTTTAACAATGTTTTTGTTAATACAGCTAAACATCGCTTCAACATGATTAAATCCCTTTATCGACTCACTTTCTAACGTTGATGGGGCAGGTACTAAAAGGTAGTTTCGATACTTAAATTTAAGATAAAGGCTATATCTTTCAAGAAATACGTTACGAAGTTCAATATCACCTAGTCCTTTATAGGTAAACAATATAGTTTTCATTGCTTCGTTATATTCAAATATACTTAATAATTCAATGCCAACTATTTTTTCTTTCTGAAAAGTTACTTTTAGTTCACTAAAACACTTATCGCACATCTTTTGTTCTTTATAAATATCAATTAATGACGGTGTTTTGTTTTTGAAGCACACTGCGCAAATATTCGTTTTTGGTTTCAATATCGCGAATTGATTCTTTAATCTCTTCATTACTTTTTGAAACAATAAAGATAACTTGTCCATCACTCTCATCTTTTTTTCTCCCTACCCTTCCGGAAATTTGAATTAAACTAGCAGAGTCATAAACATTATGATCAGCGCCATAAATTATTACTTGGAGTCCTTTAATGGTCACCCCGCGTTCTAAAACAGTGGTAGTGACCAAATACTGATAACAACCCTTTTTAAAATCGTTGATAATTTCTGAATTATTTAGAATCCTTGAATGAACAAGATTTCCTTTTTTAAATTCGATTG
>CALAWM010000026.1 GCA_937895315.1 uncultured Caryophanales bacterium
AGTAATTGATACCCAATTCCCCTATGTTTATGAAGATGAAAAGTTTACTAAGGCGTTACGAGTAATTCGAGATTATGACTTATTAATGCTCCCGGTTTTAACAAGAGACGGGGAAATGATTGGCTTTGTCTCGGAAACCGACGCTTTAAACTTAATGGCCGATTCCCATGAAAACTTATTAAGAGCGATGGTGAAAGTTGCTTATGATGACGATAATTTAAGTGCGACAAGTACTGCCTTTACAAGACTTCCGTGGCTATTACTTTCGGTTATCTTAAACTTAGTAATTGCGAGTGGACTAACTAGTTTTGAAGGACTTATCAGTGCTTTCGTTGGTCTTGTCTTATTTCAACCGATGATTTTAGGGATGGCTGGAAATATTAGCACGCAGTCAATGGGGGTTACTATTTTAGCCTTACATCAAGATAATATGAAAATGAAGCGCCACATTGGCCGTGAATTCTTAATCGGGGTCATTAATAGCCTCTTTTCCGGAATTGTTGGCTTTGGGGTCGTATATTTATTCCTGACTGTTCTTGGTCATGATCATGCCTTTGTTTATGGTATCGTTGTCGGTCTTTCCTTAATCATTGCGATGATTATTAGTGCTGCCGCGGGAGTATTAACCCCGATTATCTTGAAGGCGATGAAGTTTGATGAAAAAGCCGCGAGCGGTCCCCTTATTTCTACCATCAACGACTTCTTTGCCTTACAGTCTTATTTCTTAATTGCCTTAATGTTAATGAACTTCCTTATTAATTAGTAATGAAGAAGTACCACATAATAAAAAAATGACTCATTATCGAGTCATTTCTTTTTTGTATAGTTTTTCTAATTACGCAACGTAGTTAGGACCAAAGATGCCTTCATAATTCCAGGCATTAGCAAGGTATTGGGCTTTTGATAATTTGGTATCAGTTACCGCGTTAACGCCGATGAAGACGTTTGAGACCCCGCTATTGCTGGCGGTGAAGTCAACTTGAATAATGGTTGGTGTTTGGAATTTATCAACACTTGCGGATTCAATATCACTAATTTGCGCTTCAGTAATACCCCGATTATTGTAGAAGTGAGTTTCTTGGGCGGCACCGGCGAAGTCTTCAAATTTACTATAATTACGGGTTAAGAATGCTTCAAAGGCGGTTTTGGCTTCGTTATCTTCGGTGACTGTTCCATCTTTTTTCCAGTCGTCAGTATTTTTCTTTGTCAATTCTTCGTCAACAAAGATCGTTTTAAGTCCGAAGTTTCCTTCTTTAAGTAATGTTTTGCCATCACCTTCTAAGTATTCAAAGCCATCACGGGCGGCAGTACATGCTGCACATTTGTTATCGCTTTGGACAAAGACGATGAAGAACTTTTGACCGGCTAGTGAGGTGCTAGTTCCTTCACTATTACTTTTGATTTCTTCAAGTAATTTGTCGGCGGAACTATTTTCTGCGCCGGCTAATGAGACTTGAAATCTTCTATAATAGGCTTCCGCACTATTGTTTCTTTCATTGATTGCGTTAATACCGCTAACGATACTTGGTATTGCAAAAATAACACCAAAGATAATTCCAACAATTAAGAGGGGTTGGACCCATGCTGTTTCTTTAATCCAACGCCAGATTGATACAAAGAAACCACCAATAACACTTAAGATTTTTTTCATTAAATGTTTCCTCCTTCTATTTATAATAGAGCACGTATAATAATAGCACTACGAATAAATATTTTCAAACAAAAGATAGTAGAAATAATACTCTTTCGTGCACATTTTTAATAATATCATAAAAATAAAATGTGTTTTACACAAAAAGACAACTTTTAGTCATTTTGCATTGATATTTTAACCTATTAACAATATAATCTTTGTGAGTGAGGTAAAGTATGGGCAAACGTGTTCGGATTATTCGTGATATTAAAAAGGCAATCGCCAAAAAACCAAGATTAAAAATATTTCTAGAATGGTTCTACTTACTTGTTTTAGTGACGATTAGTGCCTTTAGTTACGCCCTCGCTTTCCGGCTTTTCATTAACCCATCGCTTGAAACTTTAACTAATGTCTCCGGTCGTCAAGTGTTGTTTGTTGGCGGCGGTGTTTCCGGGTTATCGCAAAACTTTGTTAAATTATTTTATGATGTCTTTGGCTTACAAACTTTAGATCGTAACATTTTACAATCAATTCTTTACTTTATCTTAAATATCCCGGTCTTCGTTTTAGGATGGCTCAAAATTGGCAAACGCTTTACGGTTTTCTCAATTATTAACGTCATGTTAGCCTCATTATTTATTAGTATTATTCCCCATAGTTGGGAAACTGCTGTACTTTATGATTCGCAATTAACTAGGACCCTATATGCCGGTATTTTAGCAGGCTTTAGCGCTGCCGTTGCCTTTAAAGGCAATGTTAGTAGCGGTGGCATGGATATTATTGCTTACTATTTCGCCAATCGGAAAAGTGAAGGTGTAGGAAAATATAATGTTTCCTTTAACGTTATCGTTGTGACCTTCTACTTTATCTTAAACTTAATTCATCCGAGTACAACCCAAGATGTTATTACCGATCCAACCATTACTTCGGTCAATGTTGCGATTACGAGTTTCATTTCAAGTATTACTTATTTAGTGATGACATCCTTTGTTATCGATTTAATTAATGTCCGCAATAAAAAAGCCCAAGTGCAAATTATTACCAATCACGAAGAACTTGCGCAAATTCTTATTTCTAACTTCCCGCATGGAGCGACGACCGTTAAAGGAGTTGGCGTATATAGCAATAATGAAAAAACAATTATATATATGACGGTTTCCAGTAATGAAGTAGCCGATGTTGTTCGTCTCATTCAAGAAGTAGATGAAAAAGCCTTTGTTAACGTTAGTGACCTCCGTCAAGTATTTGGTAAATTCTATATAACACCAATTAAATAAATGAAAAAATAAGAGCCGGTTGTCCGGCTCTTTTCTTTATCGATCACGAATAGCGTCAATTGGCTTTTTGCGAATAAGACGATAAACCGGAATGAAACTGCTTAGTAAAGCAACGCCAAAAGCGACAAGTAAGACAACAATAAATTGTCGGGCACCCACCACTAAGAAGACAATATCGATGCCAAGTTGTTTCGAGAAGTTATTATTGAGTAAAATTGAAATGGCAATCGTTGCCGTCATTGCTAAAATGTAATTTATTAAGGTAATAATGCCCGCTTCATTCATAAAGATGGTCGAAACGTCAAATCCCCGTGCCCCAATTGCTCTTAAGATACCAATTTCTTGCTTTTTAAAGGTAACGCTTAATGTGATGAAGTTTATGAGTAAAAGGGAAGCAAACACTGCAAAAATGATGCCAATTACATTGAATATACTTCGTAACATTTCTAAGGCAAAGGCGATTTGTTCTACAACACTTGTAACATGATTTGATACTTTAAAGTATTCTCCTTCATAATTTGGGTTGTTTTTATAATAGGTATCAAGTAAATCGCTTATTGCCTCCCGGTTTGTCCCGTGATAAACAATTGCTTGTTGATAAATTCCATCAAGTTTTAAGCCAAGTTCAGTTGCTAATTTGGTAGGAATGTAGACCTTATTTTGGAGATAGTAATGGTATTCTGTCGTTAGATATTCGGCATAATCAAAAGTAATGCCGGCGACATGATAGTTAGTATCTGTAGAAGAATTTTTGCCGTCTTGATTTAGTTTTAGCGATAAATCTGGTAGTTTTCCTGGCAACTCATTTCGTAAAGCGGTTTTTAATACGCCGTCACCAAATAAAGCTGGTTGATATGGGTTTTCATAATA
>CALAWM010000027.1 GCA_937895315.1 uncultured Caryophanales bacterium
ATCATTTTCAGCGGCATTAGCAATCGTATTATATGTGGCTTGTTTAACCGTTGTTGTATCAGGGAACGATATAAAGTGCGGGGAACTAACCGCGGCGGCGCTATCTTCTTCATAAGAGAATAATTTAACAACCGCTTGGGCATTTTTCCGTTCGACTAATTTAAAAAGTTCAAGTCGTTCTTTTTCTTTATATAGCCGTAAGAAAGTTTTTAAATCATTCGCGCTTAAAGTGTTAAGGAGACTTGTTTGGTCACTTTTCTTCAAAGTATTAAAAAAGCTAACTTGGAGATCATCTTCCAAGAAGATAAACATATCACTAAATTTACTAATACCAATCAAAAGGAAAATACGATTACGTTGACTTTCATTTTCTTCAAACAATTGGGCGAGATTACTTGTTGAAGCGTTAAGTAAAATAGGTTTTAAGTTACGATCAAGAGTATCAAAATTAATGTTCATACGTATCCTCCTTTCTATAAAATAAGTAATGCCAGGCTAAAGTAGACTAAAAGACTTAATATATCGATTGATGTCGTAATAAAAGGACCACTTGCCACCGCTGGGTCAACTTTTACTTTATTTAAGGTAACCGGCACTAAAAAGCCAAATAGGAAGCCGATTATGACCGTAACAATCAGCGACACACTAACAACGGTTGCTAAAAGAAGCGGGGAACTATAACCGGTCCACATCCCAAATAGATACGTAATAATAAAGGCGACAAGTGAAAGACCAACGCCAATTATTAAACCAGAGATTACTTCTTTCTTTCCGGTTCTTTTTATATCACTATCTTCTTTATTTAAAGCAATAAGCGTGACGGCTAAAGTTTGGCTGGCCACGTCTCCGCCAACGTCCAAAATTAGCGGTTGGAAAAAGGCGAGGGCGACTGTGGCTTGAATTACCGCCTCAAATTGCGCGGTTATTAAAGCAATAATGACGGATAATGCTAAAAGTCCTAAAAGCCACGGGAGACGTTTAATCGCACTTTTAAAGATCCCTTGCGTAAAGTCAATCTCCGGCAGCGCACTTAATTTCGAAAAGTCTTCAATCGCTTCCGCATGGTATTCTTCAATGATATCACTCGCGGTAATTACACCAACTAAAACATTTTCACTATTTAAGACCGCAATATCGTGATCACTAAATTCTTTCATAAAGGAAACAATTTCTTCAAGCGGGGTTGTATCAACGAAGGTTGCTTCGTGAGTTAAAATATCGCTT
>CALAWM010000028.1 GCA_937895315.1 uncultured Caryophanales bacterium
CCCTAAAGAATGTCATTGCTACGAATATTACAAGTGGTTATTTAGGAAACGGCGCCGCAACATTTAGTAGTGACCAAGAAATGATCAACACGATGGCGGAAACAACCGAAACATTTACCTTAGGGGGCACAAGTGGAGCCTGGACCTTAACAAATGCCCGCGGTGAAAAACTTGGGGTCACAAGTCTTAAAAACTTAGCCTGGGATAACGGCACTTTAACTTGGGATATTACTATATCAAGTAATAGCGCGACAATCCAAAGTACAACTGCATCTTTTGGAAGACTCCTCTATAACGTTGGTAGTCCGCGTTTTAATACGTATACTTCGACCCTTAGTACATCAATGTTATTACCAGAAATCTATCGAGCCAAAGGTAGCACAAGTGACCCAGTTATTGAAGAAGTCCATACTTTTGCGAATTACTTCATGGAATTAACAGCAAGTGAATGCGCGGCTAATAATGTTTTAGAATCAACATGGAATACATTAAAAGATGCTTATCTTGCCTTATCAAGTGCGGCTAAAAACTATTTTTATGATCATTATGATGTTGATCCGCTCCTTAAAGCCTTAATTGCCCGTTATAGTGTTATCTTAGATGTATATCAATATGAAAACTTTATTACCAATAGTGAAGGGGCGTTAATTTATACTTTTGATTCCCGTAATGTCTTAAGTAACGAATTAACAAGATTTATTCCCCTTGTTATTGCTTTTATCCTTGTTATTGCTTTTAGTGTAATACTTTTCACCTACACCAAAAAGAAGAAATTAAATCAATAAAAATTCAATAATTATTCTTTCGATATTATTTTCCTGATACGATTAATTTTAAGCATTCTATGAATTATTAATAATAATTATTATCCTATGGGTTGCCCATGCTTTTTTAATATGTCATAGTGGGAAAGATATGTTCTGTGAAGAAGAATAACATGAAAAAAAGAATGAAAACATTATTCACACCTTTTGCTATTTTTGCAATGGCTTTAGGGATTGGTGTATCACTTAGTGCACCGCGAGAAGACGTGGGAGTAAAAGCTGCCACAGTTACGGAAACCATTACGTTTGTTAGTGCTGGTTCATACTCAGTAGATATTGCTGACGGTGTAATTGATGAAGCTAGATATACCCTAACAAATACGGGGAGTGCAACATTTACGGCATCATTTACCAAGAATGATTCATCGACTGCTTCGATATTCAACAATACTTCAAACGAAGTTAGACTTTATAATGGCGCCGGCGGTAACGGTGGACAATTAACGTTCACAATTACGGGTGGTGTTTTTACTGGAGTAACAGTTGAAACTTCCCAAAATAACGGACTCTCAGTTAATGGTGGGCCATCGAATAAGAGTGCGACGGTATCCGAGACTTTTACCGCCACTAATACTCTTACTTTGCAAAATGTTGCTTCATCAACAAGTCAAGTTAGAATGAAAGACATTACGATGACTTATGAAGAGGGAGAGGTTGTAATCCCAGAATTTGGTGATCTCGACAAAATTGAGTTAGACGCTAGTTCTCCAGCATTGAAACTCCAATATTACGTCGGAGAAACCTTTAGCTCAGAAGGGCTCGTGGTAACTGCCTTCGATGATTCCGATCCCGTGTTAAAAGAGACAGTTACTGATTTTACAACTAATTTTGATGATCACATCTTTACATTAGATGATGTCGGTGAAGTCCCTGTTGAAGTTTCTCATACTAGAGAAGGCATTACGAAGACGGCTAATTATATTATTAATGTTCTAGATATCGCTGATATAGCTAAATACACAAAAGTATCTTCTGTTGATCAATTATATATTGGTGCTACCTATATTATTGCTGGATCTAATGCTAATGGGACATATCCAATGTCTACCGTTCAAAACTCTAACAATAGAAGCGCATTTGAGGCCACTCTTCAGGATGAAACAGTTGTCGACCACGAAGAAATTCAAAAATTTGAGTTAGTTAAAGGGTCCGTAGAAAATAGTTTTGGCTTTAAAACAATTAATGGTACAGCAAATCAGTATATTTATGCTGCTGGCGGCACTAGTAGTAACTACCTTCGGACTAGTGCAACACTTGACGGAAATGCCTCATGGAGAATCACATTTGAAGGTAAAACCACTATTGCTGCACAAGGTTCAAGTACAAGAAACTATTTAAGATTTAATGATCAAAACAATCCTTTGTTTTCTGCATATGCCAGTGATTCTTCTGTTACTAACCTTCCAGATTTATACGTTGACCTTACCACTATTGGTGATTCTAGTTATTCAAAGGCATATAGTTTAGCTTATGATATTAACGTTGAACTTGGTTTAGGTGCTGAAGGTTCATGTGAAAACATTTTGAATAGTATTATTGCAAAATTCGATAATCTATCCTCTGATGCTAAGAATATCTTTAATACAAGTCTTGAACCAGAATTCGTTTCTGCTAGGGCGCGTATTGAGTACTTAACTTCATGGGTAGATTCAACAAACGGTACACAGTCGCCACGTCAAGTAGCGACAAATGATACTAATAATGTAGCAGCGGTTGTCTTAATCGGGGTTATCGGTCTTACAACGCTTGTTGGTTACTACTTTATTAACAAAAAGAAATTAACAGCCTAATATATACGTAGTATTACGTTAAAGATTAAGGAGCGGAATCCGCTCTTTTTTCTTATTGCTTTATATCATATAATCTCTTGTTCAAATCGAGGTTTTAATAATTTGTTTTTCATTGGTTTCAAGTACATTTTTCTAGATTTATGCCGTATCCAGGCTATAAAATGTGTTCTCTAATGACTTTATTCCTATTTAGAATAAAATGAATGTAGTCGATATTTATTTTTTTTGCCTTAAAATCAAAACTAAAGGATAATACTTTTTAAAAAAATATTTAAAAAATTGTCACTTCGTTTACTCTATTCGCTTTAATGCTTGGTGTTGGTATTAAACTTAGTAAACCCCAAGAAGTAGTAAAGACTGAGGCCTTTGCCCACAGTGTGACTGTGCAACGATCTAATTTCCCTAGTGGGAACTTAAGCTATAATGCTGATGATTAATAGATCGCTGTCGGTGCCGATGGTGTAACATATGAAGCATCATTTGATATTTACACGAATACTTCGAACTAGTTAGAGACAACTTCGATGCGTTTATAACCACGAACCCCATTGTTTAACCATTTGCATAATACTAAACCATAACCGGGACGTATTACTAGGATTGATAAAACTTACGGTGGCGGTGTTGCTCGTGACTTTGCCCCCTATATGAGTCCAGTCACTGTCCTTAATAAAGATAATTATGTTGACGATGGGACAACTTTAGGGAAAAAGAAAACTTACTCAAGTGCCCCTGTTAATTAGAATATCTCTGGTAATGATTACCGCTATGTATATTTGAAAATATATGACGGTAGCATTGACATCAAAAGTATGTTATTACTTTTAAAACTACAGCCCAGCCTTTTAACACAATTGCCGGCATAAATGTCACTGCTACAAGCAAAGCTAAAACTAAATATATAACGGATGAAGTCTTTTCCAAGACTGGCGTTATCGTCCACGCTTATGACACAGCAAATCCTGCAGTGAAGAAGTTTGTCACGGGATTTACGACCAATTTCTTCGGTGTTAACTTTGGTTCAGCGGATAAAGGGGCAAAAACAGTAATAGTTTCCTATACTGAAGGGGAAACAACCTTTACTAAATATGACGTAACTTTCGTTAGTGATTAGTTAGCAAGACATGATACTTTAAAACAACGCTTAGTATCGAAATTGTGAAAGTCACTAATTCTTTTGCCTTACAACTAACAAACGGGGCGGAAATGACTAATTACCTTGGACTTAATGAAAACCTTATTTCAGATCAACTCCACACCCTAAGTAGCATTAATAGCCGTTCATCTTGGAAGATTACCTTTAACGGTAGTGAAGCGGTTATTATCATGGTAATGCTTGTCGACTTTATATCATCGAGCTTACGGAAGAAGTTAGTGTAAAACTATAATTTTAAACAACCATTTTAAAAACTTATACTTTTAGCACTTAGCTAAATTTATTTCTAGTTCTTTGCTACGATTATAAAGAAGGAGAAATATATGAAAAAAACTTTAAAGATTATTGTCGCTGTTTGGTCGATTTTAATAAGTGTCGGTGAAGTTGCCGATTACTTTTCAAAGCCATTAACGTGGGAAGGGATTCCTTTTGTCGCATTCTTACTTTTAGTCGTCGGGATCTTACTTTTAATTCCAAGTTTAGTGAAAGCTGAACGCATCTTAATGATTATTGCTTTAATCTTCTTTGCTTACTTTGCCGTAATGGCATTAGTCGGTTTCTTTAGAGGAGTGGGTAATGTTGAACTTAAGCTTTTAGTCCGTTATATTATTGACGCTTTAATTCGGATTGTCTTTTACTTAGTTCCGGCCACTTTAGCGTTTTTATTCTTATTTGGAAAACCGACTAACGCGTAACGCTAAAAAATTACGATTACTTTAAGAGGTCATTATGGCCTCTTTTTTATATCGCTAAATTAGTTAAAAAGTATGGGTAAGCAAATATCGTTAAAATAGTGGTCTTATGCTATAAAATGTAAGTGTCCAAAGGAGGACGATAACGTGCAATCATTAATTGTATATGTACATCCTTGGGACGGATCTTTCAATCACGCGCTAAAAGAGACCGTGCAAACCGCCCTTAAAGCAAAAGGGAAAAAGGTTAAAGTGCTCGATTTATATAAAGACGGGTTTAATCCCGTAATGACAAGCGAAGACCTAAAACTTTTTGGGCAGGGTGAATATAATGATCCGCTTGCTAAGGATTATGTTAATAACATAAAAAACGCTGATGAAATAATTTTCATCTATCCGTTATGGTGGTATGGAGAACCGGCCATTTTAAGCGGTTTTTTCGACAAAGTGTTTTTAAAAGGACACGTCTATAAAGATGGTGATAATTATAATATTGTCCCGCTTTTAAACATTAATAAAGCAACAGTTATTACGACTGCTTCTTTAACCAAAGATGGGTTAAAGACTTTTGGTGACCCGATTAAAAAACGGCTCATTGAAGGGATCTTTAAGATGGTAGGTATAAATAACGTAACGTGGCTCCACGCCGGTAGTGTGCATAAGGCGGAAGTAAGAACTAACTTTATCAATGAAATAAAAAATCATTTTCAGTAGAAGGAGGGGTTATGATTTTAGTAAAACATCAAAATAGTGGCAATTTTACCCCCTACTTTTACTTTGCGCTTGAAGACTATTTATTAAACGAAGTGCTAAAAGAAGGCGAGTCTTACTTTTTCACCTGGGTTATTAAAGGTGTTGTTATTGGTCACAATCAAATTATTGAAAACGAAGTTAATCTTGATTTCTTAAAAGCTAATAACATTAAATTATTCCGCCGTCCAACCGGGGGCGGAACAGTCTACGCTGATGAACATAACACCATGTTTTCAATCATCGCGAAAAGAAGTGAAAACTTTAGTTTTAAAGCACATTTAAGCCATATTATTAAAGCGCTTGAAAAACTTAATGTCATCCTCGAATTTAGTGGTCGCAATGATTTACTCTATGATGGTAAAAAAGTAAGCGGCAATGCCTTTTTACAAAATAAAAACGGCATGTTACTCCACGGCACCTTCCTTTATGACGCGGATTTAGAAACAATGATTCGTGCGATTACGCCGGATGATGAAAAACTTGTCAGTAAAGGGATTGAAAGTGTCCGTTCCCGCGTCACTAACTTAAAGCCATATTTAAACGGGATGACTCAAGAAGCTTTAATTCACCATTTAGAGCAAGAAATAACAAATGACGTCTATGAATTAAGTGATGAAGAAATAAAGATGCTTTTAAAAAGAAGTGAAAAATACGCGACTATCGAATATCTTTACCATCAACAAGCCGCCTACACCAAAGAAATAAAAGGGCGTATTGAAGGCGGGGTCTTTAAAATGCGCCTCTTACTACAAGAAGGCAAAATTAAAGATTTCCAACTCTTTGGCGACTTTTTCACCCTTAGACCATTAGAAGAATTTACATCCCTTTTTATAAATCAATATTATAACGACGAAACAATCACCAAGATTAGTAATGCCATTAACTTTAATGAATACTTTCTTGATGTCAATAAACAAAGTTTTTTAACCTTACTTAAAAGTGGAATCTTAATGTAAGGACTAAAACATTTAAAAAAAGATAGGAGGAAAGAAAATGTTATTTAAAAAATATGATCCACAACTTGGAAAAATGTTGCAGATCTTAGACGAAAACGCCAATATTGTCGCTAAAGACTTAGATCCGCACTTAGATAAAAAAAGCTTACTTAAAATGTATGAAGTAATGCATTTAGCGCGTATTGCCGATATTAAAGCGCTCCAATACCAAAGACAAGGACGAATGCTAACTTACGCCCCTAACCGCGGCCAAGAAGCAACCCAAGTCGGCGCGATGGCGGCCTTAGACCCGAAAGACTGGTTATCACCAGCGTTTCGTGAATTACCAGCGATGCTTTATCGCGGGGTTCCATTAGAAAATATATATTTATATTGGTACGGTAATGAATGGGGCAGCCACATTGACCCTAAACTTCATACGTTACCAGTTAATATTATTATCGGTTCGCAAATTAATCACGCTGCCGGATTAGCCTACGCTAGTAAAATCCTTAAAAAAGGTGAAGTCGCGGTCGCCACGATTGGGGACGGGGGCACAAGTCACGGTTTCTTCTATGAAGGACTTAACTTTGCTAGTAGTTATAACTTACCAATGGTTGTCTTAATTCAAAATAACCAATGGGCAATTAGCACCCCACGCGCCAAACAAACAAAAGCCGAAACTTTAGCGCAAAAAGCAGTAGCCTTTGGTATTCCTGGCATTCAAGTTGACGGTAATGACATCCTTGCCATGTATGTGGCGATGAAAAATGCCCTTGATCACGCCCGAAGCGGTAAAGGCCCAGTCTTAATTGAAGCCGTTACCTATCGCTTAGGCGCACATACGACAAGTGACGACCCTACAATTTATCGCAGTGACGAAGAAGTCGCTATTTGGGAAGCCAAAGAACCAATGATTCGCTTCAAAAAGTATTTAGAAGACTTAGGTTATTGGGACGATAAAAAAGAAGAAGCACTGAACGAAAAACATAATAATTACGTAAATGATGTCTTTAAAAAGGTGGAAACTGAACTAGGACCGGTCGTCTTAGAAGATATCTTTAAATATACATATAAAGAAATGACCCCGGCCTTAGAAGAACAATTAGCAGAGTACACTACCTTTTTAAAAGAAGGAGGAAAATAAGATGGCAGTTATTAATTTATTAGAAGCAATTAATGAAGCTTTAGACTTAAAACTAAAAGATGATAAGCGCGTTGTCGTCTTTGGCGAAGACGTTGGCTTTGAAGGAGGGGTCTTCCGCGTAACTGCGGGACTCCAGAAAAAATATGGCGAAGACCGTGTCTTTGATACCCCGATTGCCGAAGCCGCGATTGTCGGTGGAGCGATGGGGATGGCGCTAAACGGCCTTATTCCAATTGCGGAAATTCAGTTTGACGGCTTTATTTTCCCTGGCTTAGCCGAGCTTGTTAGTCATATTGCTCGTTACCGTAACCGGACACGAGGCGCTTATAGTGTGCCGCTTGTCATCCGTATTCCTGTCGGGGGCGGCATTAAAGCTTTAGAGCACCATAGTGAAAGTTTAGAAAGTTTACTCGGGCAAATTCCGGGGATTAAAGTTGTTACTCCAAGTACCCCATATGACGCAAAAGGGCTTTTAATCAGTGCGATTGAAGATCCAGATCCGGTCGTCTTTTTAGAGCCAAAACGTATATATCGAGCTGGTAAACAAGAAGTACCAAGCGAAATGTATCGCATTCCCTTAGGCAAAGCAAAAGTGCTCCAAGAAGGAAAAGATATTACCGTCGTCGCTTGGGGAGCAATGGTCCGCGAAACCGAAAAGGCTATTAAAATGCTCGAAAACGACAATGTAAGTGTTGAATTAATTGATTTACGCTCAATTAGTCCGCTTGACACTGAAACAATTATCAATAGCGTAAAGAAAACGGGACGCTTCCTCGTTGTTAGTGAAGCCGTTAAAACTTATGGGGCCGCGGCCGAACTTATCGCCCTCGTCAATGAAAAAGCGTTCTTACATTTAGAAACTCCAAGTGCGCGCGTTACAGGGCATGATATTACAGTTCCTTTAGCCCGCGGTGAACATTTCCATTTTGTTAGTCCAGAACGCATCAAAAAAGCAATACTTGAAAGTATCAAGTTTTAAGGAGGAAAATATATGTACGATTTTAAATTTAGTGATATCGGCGAAGGCCTCCACGAAGGAAAGATATTAAAGTGGCATTTTAAAGTTGGTGACACTGTTAAAGAAGGAGATACTTTAGTCGTTATTGAAACCGATAAAGTAAACGCTGAATTACCTTCACCCGTCAGCGGTGTTATTAAAACAATCCCCAAAGGAGAAGGCGAAATAATTCACGTTGGCGAAACAGTCGTTATTATTGATGACGGGAGTAGCCCCAAAGAAGTAAAAGAAGAAACCGCCCCAATCAGTGAAGAGAGTGCCCCGGGCGTAATTGGCGAAATACCAGTATCAAGTGATATTATCGGTAGTTCCCAAGAAAAAGTTAATGAAGTTATAAAGGTAAGCACCAAAGTATT
>CALAWM010000029.1 GCA_937895315.1 uncultured Caryophanales bacterium
GTTGGAAGGGAAAAACTTTTCAGGGAATAATGTGAAATCACTATGGTGACGCACACTACCCACAAAACCCCAAACAATCGGAATCATCATTAATATGCTGACAATTAACAATAATACAAAGGAGATAAGCTTATTGTAATTTTTGCCAAGCCATGAACGCTTTACCATGTTTTTCCCCTCCTTTCCGGTCTTTAGTCACAATGATTTGTAAGATTGAAAAGATGGCGATAAGAATCCCTAAACAGACCCCCATTGCCGCGGCATAACCATATGATCTGCTTGTACCCATCAACATATCTTGGATACGAAATACCGCGCTTTTCATTGCATCTTGATCAGGCGTATTGCTTGCCAAGATGAAGAGTTGGCCATATAAGTTCATATAACCAATAAAGGTTGTAAATAACGTTAAAAGAATTTGATAACGAATGCCGGGAATCGTAATTTTAATAAATTGCCGCCATTTACTGGAACCATCAACTTGGGCGACTTCATATAATGATATACAAAAGAGTCCAACCATCAGCCAGGCTAATCTTGTTTCCCCAAACCAATCAAGACTTAAACCAAAAAAGTTATTAACAAAGCCATTTTGGAAACTAAACATCTTTAATAAGATTAAACCCGTAGCCGTAAGCGGGAAAATGCCGGGAATATAAATGAAAGCTCTAAATAATTTATATCCGGGTGGTTCTTGATGAACGAGCAAGGCGAGAAGAAACGGAATGACCAGACTTAAGGGGACAATGATAATGGCAAAGCGGAAGGTTATCCATACACTGCCCCAAAAGTCTTTGATGAGGGCGCGATTTGTAAAAAGGGCTTTAAAGTTATCTAACCCCACAAATTCTGATGGTAAGAAACTCCGACCATCAAACTTAGAAAGTGACATCACTAACCCAAGAATAAAAGGGAAAACAAAGAGCACAATAAAGCTAACAAGGAATGGTCCAAGGAAGAAAGCAAGACTAGCGTAATTTCTCGCTTTTTGTTTACGCTTTTCCCGCTTAAGGATTACTTCTATTTCGCTATTTGGATACATGTTTTCCCTTTCGATTATTTATTTATGAATATAAGTCAATGTAATCAACGCAGTCATTATATTTACCGCTGATAATTTCGGAAATAGCGGTATCTTTAAACTCGTTAGATAAGGCTTGTTGTAAGGCTTGTTTATAATATGAATCAATATATGTGTAATATTTTGTAGCGCCTACTACGACGTAATCTGCGCTTGTGCCCCAGTCTTTAATATAAAGATCATAAGCAGGGTCGCCAGTGTATTCGGTTGATTGAGCGACTGATTTTAAGGCCGGAATGTGTCCTCTTTTCGCCCATTCAATCCCTGAATAATTAGTCATATAATCAGCAAAGATTAATCCGGCGGCAGATTTAGTGGTACTTTCAATTGTCGAGGTAATCATAATGGCATGACCTTCTCCTTTAACTAACCCGGCTTGGGCGTTTGTGCTATCTTTGGCAAATAAATCACCAAGATGCCGTGTTTTAATATTGTTTTGTCCACCATCATCCCGTAAATCACGGTCAAACATTAATAAGTCGTTTTGATAGACCCATGGTCCATTTAATTTGAAGATGGCATCACCATTTCTAAATGGGGCATCGCCAACGTCATAGTCACTACCAAATGATTTCGATAATGCATATTTATTAGTACTTGTTGCTGTTGGGAAAATCATATCTTTTAAGACTTGCATACCATCAATCGTACCTTGATCATTCCATCCTGGCATTCCTGATTCATTAATGATTTTTCCGCCATTTTGGGTAGTGGCAGTATAGCCAGCGAATTCATGAACCCACATATCGCCATATGAGAATGGGAATGGATAATATGGTTCAACACTACTTGCTTTACGCCATTCTACTGCGGCAATACCGTGGGGGTTTTCTCCACGAATCCATAAGTTACCGGCTTTTGCAAGGTCAATAGCGGCGGTTGACACTTCAACTAATTCCGCATAATTATTTGGAACTGCTAAACCGTTTTTACGTAAGATATCTTCTCTAATTTCTAATATCGCTGAGTGCACATCTTGCGGAACACCGTAATGAAGGTCACCCACTCTGGTTGAGGCTAATAATGATTCAGTAAAGTCTTCTTTATCAAAATATGTATTGGTCTTATCATAGTAAGGATCAACTGGTTGGAGCCAACCGCGATCAACATATTCTGCTGTCCGTGCCCCATGGGTAAATAGTAAATGGGGAGCATTTGGTTTATCAAACTCCATCGTTGTTTGCAGTAATGATTCTAAGTCATAACGCGAAATATGGCGGGTTTCAATATTAATCATCCCTTCATACATTGCGTTAAACCCGCTGATAATGTCGTCTTGGGTTTTGGCGTCATCCCCGGTTGTAACGGACCACATTTGTAAATTGACATTTTCAAATATGATATTTCCGTTTTCATCACGAACGATGTCACCATCATCAATTGAAGCGGGTGGTTCGCTAGATTCAACTGGTTTTTGACCACAGCCCGTAAGCATAAGACCTAGTAAGGTCATCGCGGTCAATAATCTTTTGTTTTTCATATTATTCTCCTTAATTAAATTTTAATAACAAGTGGGCCTTCTTTTTCAAGCCCATAGGTCGGTACATAATTTTCGACATATGGCATGCCCGTTTCCGCATCAAATAATAGGCGATCAATCATCAATTCCCGTTCATTTGGCCGTTCTCCGTGAATATCAAATCCGTGATAAATAATCCAATAATCACCGGCAAAGTCTTGAATAATTGTATGGTGACCCGTCCCGGCAATATCTTCGGTTGGACCAATTACTAAGTCGCCGTATGGCTCTTTACTTAATTCTTCGCCTGTCGAAGCAACATAAGGACCAAATAATGTGTCACTAACTCCGACTTTAACCCGGTAAGTGCTTGAAACACCGCTGCAACATGTTCCTTGTGAACCCATGAAATAGTATTTACCATTCCGTTTGATAACATATGTTCCTTCATAATTGATATCGATGTTCATTCCTTCGGAAGTATTGTCAGGAATTAACCATTTGAGATAGTCTGGATAAAGTTCACCATAATATGGTTCAATGCCGTCATCGGTTAGTAAGATACCCGCGACACCAAAGAAACTTCCCCATAATAAATACAAACTTTCACCATCATAAATGGCTTGTGGATCAATTGAATTTCTAACGCCTGAGGTCGTACTATCAATAACCCGACCGTGATGCGTCCATGGACCATATGGCGTGCTACTAGTTGCAACACCGACTCCAGGATTACTATCACCCCAGGTCGATAAAGAGTAATAATAATTCCATTTATTACCAACTTTGATAACACTCGGGGCCCATACTCCGGCGCCGGGAGTTCCCCAACTTGTCGCATCCGGATGACCTAAGAACACACTACCAATCCATGTCCAACTAATTAAATCATTGGAGCGGAAAATAGGACCATAATCAAAGATATCGACCCCTTCATTATTTTTAACAGGGGCATTGGTTGGGTACATATACCAAAAACCATCTTCGCCATAAATAACATCGGGATCCGCAATTGGCACAAAATATTTATCGCCATTATTATCGTAAATATGTAACGGATTATTGT
>CALAWM010000030.1 GCA_937895315.1 uncultured Caryophanales bacterium
TGATGTATGACACAACTATTTTCCTGGTTGAACATGATATGAAATTAGTTATGGGAATTAGTGATACGGTTTGTGCGATTAACTTTGGCAAGATGCTCATGGTTGGTACACCGCAAGAATGTCAAGCAAACACCGCAGTGCGGGAAGCGTATTTAGGGAGTGAGTAATTATGGATGAAATTATTTTAAAACTTGATAACTTACACGTAAAATACGGTCCAATTGAAGCGATTAAAGGCATCAATATGCAGGTTGGTAAAGGACAAATCGTTGCCATCTTGGGTGCAAATGGTGCCGGAAAGTCAACGATTATTAAAACCGTTAATGGACTAAATAAACCTAGTGCCGGAAGTGTATTCTTTGAAGATAAAAAAATCGGTGGGTTAAGTCCAAATGTCATCGCGACGAAAGGCATTGTTACTTCACCCGAAGGACGGCTAATCTTTAGCGAATTAACCGTTGAAGAAAACTTAATGGTAGGCACATATTCAATTCGGAAACGGGTTAAGAATATGCGTCAAGAAATTAAAGAAACACTGCAAAAAGTGTATGAATTATTCCCAATATTGCTTGAAAGAAAAAAGCAAAGAGCATCAACCCTTTCAGGTGGTGAACAACAAATGCTCGCGATTGGGCGGGCCCTTATGGGTAAACCTAAATTACTTTTACTTGATGAACCAAGTTTAGGCCTTGCCCCACTTATTATTCAAAACATCTTTGCAATCATTCAAAAGATTGCTGAAGAGGGAACATCAGTCTTTATCGTTGAACAAAACGCCTTACAAACTTTAAAGATTGCCGACTATGCGTATTTGCTCGAACTTGGTAAAATTAAATTAGAAGGAAAACCAAGCGAGTTACTACAAAATGATGAGCTCATATCCGCCTATCTAGGCGGTTAATAAAAAAAGGAGGAAAATATGAGAAAGAAAGTAGGTCTATCCCTATTGATGCTCTCCGCATTCAGCGTTGCAGCATTAACAGGCTGTGCCCCAAAAGGGCAACAAGGTGTTACCGAAGATACAATCTTAATTGGTAATACAGCCGCAACAAGTGGCGCGTTTGCGACCGTTGGTGTCCCATTTAACGCTGCTTTAAAAGCTCGGATGTCCAAGCTTAATGAAGCTGGTGGCTTCCGTGACCGTAAGGTCGAACTCAAGCACTATGATGATGCATTCAGTGCTACCGAAGGTTTAACCTTAACGAAAAAACTCGTCGAAGACGACAAAGTGTTTGCCCTTGTAGGCC
>CALAWM010000031.1 GCA_937895315.1 uncultured Caryophanales bacterium
ACGTTACTGGCAGGCTCATATAGCGTTGTCGCTTTAATTATGGTGATTGGTGCATGGTACATAACCGATGGCAATATTGGGATGACGATTGGAACTTTATATATCTTTATTCGGGCAGCGATGAACTTCTTTGAACCAGTCTTGAATTTAACAAGATTCGTTAACGACTTACAAGTTGCCCAAGCAAGTGCGGAACGGGCCTTACAATTAGTGAATGAAAAACCAGAAATTGATGACACTGATGAAGTTAAAGACGTATATGGTGACTTATTTAATAAGAAAAAAGAAAACTGGGAAGAAATTAAAGGTGATGTTGAATTTAAAAATGTTACATTCTTTTATAATCCCAAAGAAATAATTTTAGATAACTTTAATTTAAAAGTAAAAGCCGGCCAAAGTGTTGCCTTAGTTGGTCATACTGGCAGTGGGAAAACAACAATTGTTAACCTTTTTGCCCGGTTTTACGAACCGCGTCATGGCGAATTATTAATTGACGGCAAAGATTATCGGACCCGCAGTTTAAGTTGGCTCCATAGTCGTTTAGGTTATGTTTTACAAATGCCGGAATTATTCTCGACATCAATTAAAGAAAACATCCGTTACGGCAATTTAAAGGCGAGTGATGAAGAAGTATATGCCGCTAGTATTGCTGTCGGTCTTGATGAATACGTGAAGACTTTAGAAAACGGCTATGATACTTCCGTTGGTGAAGGAGGAAATCTTCTTTCCGTTGGCCAAAAACAACTAATTTCTTTTGCCCGCGCGATTCTGGCTGATCCCCGTATTTTAATTCTTGATGAAGCGACGAGTTCAATCGATAGTGAAGCTGAACATAAAATTCAAGAAGCAACAAGTACTCTTTTAAAAGGTCGAACAAGTTTCGTTGTTGCCCACCGACTATCTACGATTGTAAATAGCGATTTAATTATTCTTTTAGAAGCCGGAAAAATTGTGGAAATGGGCACGCATGCCGAATTATTAAGCAACCGCGGTCCATATTTTGAACTATATCGTAATCAATTTATTGCCGAACGTAGTGAAGCACTCTTTAAATAATAAATATTTTTAAGCATTATCACCCTCAACTCTTTTTTCACTTGGTAAAATAATACCATAGGGGGGTATCGTATGAAAAGAACATATATAGTACCAAAGATGATGTGCGGTGGTTGCCAAAAGGCGATTGACGCCAAATTAATGAATGTAAGCGGCATAAGTTACGAAATTAACCTTGAAAATAAAACGGTAGTCGTTTATTTTAATGGCGAGATTGATGACCATAAAGTAATAAGCGCCATCCGGAATGCGGGTTATGAAGCCGCGAGACTTTAAATAATGAAAAAGAAATATAAAGTAACCGGCATGATGTGCGCCGGTTGCGTCTATAATGTTGAAAAAGGGGTTAAAAGTGTTAAAGGGGTAAAAGATGTTAACATTTCGCTTTTAACGAATTCGATGGAAATTAGTGTCGATGACAGTGTCAGTGATGCGACAATTATTAAAGCCGTTACTGATAGTGGCTACGGCGCCGAAATATTTGAAAGTCAATCGATTAGTGACATTCGCCAAAAACGGAAAGAAGATTTAAAGAAGCGTTTTAGTATTTTAATCGTCTCGGCGATTTTACTTATTATATTAATGTATATCGCAATGGGACCAATGCTTGGGATCCCGCTTCCGTGGCCGAGTGACTTACTTATTCTTGGTTTAACTTTACAACTTGGGATTGCCCTTTTAATTAGTGGTTTTAATTTTGGCTACTTTACAAGAGGCTTTAAAGCCTTATTTAAACGTCATCCAAACATGGACTCATTAACGGCGATTGGGGCGACCAGTGCTTTAATATATGGTGTTTATGCCCTTATTATGACGATTATTAGTATGAATAATAATGATATGACGATGGCG
>CALAWM010000032.1 GCA_937895315.1 uncultured Caryophanales bacterium
GAAATGACCCCACTTGAAATCACCTTACGGAAAGATGAAAGCATCTCGACCAAAAGAGAAGCCTTATATGAAATCTTCCGGAAACTAAAACCCGGTGAACCAACAAGTGATGAAGGGGTTAAAAACCACCTTATTCAAAAATTCTTTGACCCTAAACGCTATGATTTAGGCAAAGCCGGTCGTTTCAAATTCGCTAAAAAACTTGGAATTTATGAAAGATTAGAAGGCGTTACGATTGCTGAAGATATCGTCTCTCATGAAGGCGAAGTGCTTTTCACCAAAGGAACAAGCCTTAAAAAAGTCGATGTCGACAAACTTCGTAATCTTGAAATCTTTGAAAGAGGTGCCCATACCTACACCATTCCATATAACGAAGATTTAGACTCCTATAACACTGTCAATATTGTTAGTGCCTACATCAATGATGAAAGAACTAAATCAATCAACATTATCGGTACTGATTTAAATATTAAAGAAAAACGGGTAACGATTCCTGATATCGCTGCCATTTTCAGTTATTTCTTAAACATGATGAACGGTATTGGTCATATCGATGATATCGACCACTTAAGTAACCGTCGTATTCGCCCGGTTGGTGAACTCATTCAAAATCAATTCCGGGTCGGACTTAGTAAGATGGTTAAAGCGATGAAAGATTCGTCAAGTATCGCTGACACCGAAACAATTACCGCCCAAAAATTAGTAAATACACGCGCGGTCGCGAGCGCGATTCGTGACTTCTTTGCCACAAGTCAACTTAGCCAATTCATGGACCAAGTTAACCCCCTTGCTGAATTAACGAACAAACGGCGCATTAGTGCTTTAGGTCCTGGTGGTTTAACAAGAGACCGGGCTAGTTTTGATGTCCGTGACGTTCACTACAGTCACTATGGACGGATTTGTCCAGTTGAAACACCAGAAGGACAAAACATTGGGCTTATTAATAACTTAGCGTGTTACGCCAAAGTTAATAAATATGGCTTCCTCGAAACTCCTTATCGGAAAGTCCTGAAACCATTTGGCCAAATTACGAGTGAAACCGTCTATTTAGACGCTGATCAAGAAAAAGAATACGTTATTGCGGAAGCAAACGTGCAAATTGATGAAAATGGTGTAATCCGTACTCAAGAAATTATTGCCCGTCAATATGGTGAAAACATTTTAGTGAGTCCTGATAAAGTTGATTACATTGACGTCTCACCAAAACAAATTGTTAGTATCGCCGCGGCGAGTATTCCCTTCCTTGAAAATGACGATGCGATGCGGGCCCTCATGGGTGCGAACATGCAACGTCAAGCCTTACCACTTTTAGTGCCAGAATCACCATATGTTGGTACTGGTTTAGAAACCAAAGTCGCCCACGACTCCGGTAGTGCGGTCGTTGCTCGTCACGACGCCGTTGTTACCTATGTTGATGGCGCCGCCGTCCACGTTAAACAAGAAGACGGCAGTGATTACATTTATCGCTTACAAAAATTCGCGAGAAGTAACCAAGGGACATGCTTTAATCAAATCCCCGTTGTCAAAGTTGGCGATAAGATTAAAAAAGGTCAAGTCGTCGCCGATGGTCCATCGATGCAAAATGGTGAATTAGCCTTAGGTCGTAACGTTACCATCGCCTTTATGACGTGGGATGGATATAACTTTGAAGACGCGGTCATTATGAGCGACCGGTTAGTCAAAGAAGATGTCTATACCACCATTCATATTGAAGAATATAAAATTGAAGCGCGGAAAATCAAAACCCAAGAAGAACGGATTACCCGTGATATTCCAGGGGTTGGTGAAGCCGCGAAAGCCTTCCTTGATGAAAACGGCATTATTATTCCTGGTGCCGAAGTTAAAGAAGACGACATCCTTGTTGGCCGGGTTACGCCAAAAGGTGAAAGACAACAAAGTCCGGAAGATCGTTTATTACAAACAATCTTTAATGACAAAGTTAAAGAAGTTAAAGACACTTCCTTACGAGTTCCCCATGGTGGCGGTGGTACCGTCATCGATGTCAAAGTCTTCACCCGTGAAAACGGTGATGAACTTGGACCAAACATTGAAGTTTCCGTCAGTGTCTTCATTGGCCAAAAACGGAAAATCAGTGAAGGGGACAAAATGTCCGGCCGTCACGGTAATAAAGGGGTTATTAGCCGCATTTTACCAGAAGCCGACATGCCATTCATGGAAGATGGCACCCCAGTTGACATCATGCTGAACCCTCTTGGCGTTCCAAGCCGGATGAATATTGGGCAAATTCTTGAAATGCACTTAGGAATGGCTTGTAAAAAACTTGGCGTGAAAATCGCCACCCCTGTCTTTGATGGTATTACCAACGATGAAATCTTTGAACTCATGAATGAAGCAAAGATGCACAAAGACGGCAAAGAAATCTTATTTGATGGCCGCACTGGTGAACGTTTTGATGAACGGATCAGTGTTGGTGTCATGTACTTAATTAAATTAGTCCACATGGTTGACGATAAACTTCACGCTCGGGCCACTGGTCCTTATAGTTTAGTCACCCAACAACCTTTAGGCGGTAAAGCCCAAAACGGTGGACAAAGATTTGGGGAAATGGAAGTGTGGGCACTTGAAGCTTAT
>CALAWM010000033.1 GCA_937895315.1 uncultured Caryophanales bacterium
TTTGGGGGTCTTTTCGCTTTTTCCACGATTTTCCACGTTCTATTTAATTGAGCCTCTATTTAATAGTTTTTGGGGGTCTTTTCGCTTTTTCCACGATTTTCCACGTTCTATTTAATTGAGCCCTTTTTAAGTATTAATCAATTAAACTATTTTATTCGCCAGGTTCATAATCTGGTGTGTCAGCAGGAGGTGGTGTCACTTCACTACTTTCAACCTTTTCAGGCATGTGGGCGTGTTTGAAATCTTCTTCTTTGTTCTCTTCTTTTTCTTGCTTATCACCGGCTTCAACAGGTTTCTTTTGCATATGTCCGCCAATAAGGGCGAAGAATGGAAGGCCAAGAATAAGAATTAAGAAGGCGTGAAGCATTGTTCCGCCAATGGCGAAGAAAGCAATTGTTTTAAGTGGATCATAATTTCTAAAGCCATAAATTAAGGTATAAAGGAAATAAACAAGTCCTAAAAGCATATAAACTGGACCAATGACGTAAAGGACAATCATCGGGGCTTTTTCCGTGAATTTGTTTTTCATAAAGAATGGTAGTAACGTCATAACCATTAAGAAAATCATAATTAAAAGAATGACATATTGAAATGCATTGTAAAAATCACCAAGTCCTTCACCAAAGACCATTCCATATGGGAATATCAATGTCATTACGATGATGAATAGTGCTGTTAATAAAGCCATTGCCCCATCTTTTTTCCGGAAGGCAATAAGAAAAACAAGCCCTAAAAGCGCTAAAACAGAATAAAGGATTAGCCATGTAAAATACGGTTGGGCGGTGTTAATTTGCCAGACAATCAAGTGTACCAAGTATAAAACAAAAGACAGTCCAAGAAAGACGATACCTAGGATTTCAATTAAGCCTAGTTTAAATTTTGGTTTTGTGTTTTGGGTTTCATTACTCATAATAAAATCCTCCCTCGTCTATATTATATATATAAATTAATGATTTTATGTAAATTATATGTTTCTTGAATCACTTTAATGATTTCAATTACCTTTTGATATTAAGAAAGCCGATATATTTTGAGGGTGTATTCTCATAGACATATCGGCTCTTGGCGTTATAAAAATATATTAAAGGATAAGGTTATCTTTATTCTTCAGAGGACTTTATGTGTTCTTCTTTAACAACAATAGTGGGGAAACCAAACTTGACACCATGTTTGTCAAAGATATGTTTGAGTTCAGTATTCATATCACGGACGGCTTGATATTTATCAAGTTCATAAGTCTTGGCGTAAATACGGATTAAAACCCCTTTATCGGTTAAGCTTTGGACTCCGCGGTAAGCTGGTCCATCTTTAATCGCTGAAATTTTTTCTTTAAGAATTGGCATCGCTTCTTCAATAATCCGTTCGACTCTTTCAAGATTTTGATCATAACTTATATAAGCATCACAAATTGCCGGAGATAAGTTCGCACTTGTATTCAAAATCATCCGTAAGTCACTATTATTCACAATTAAGATATCGCCATAGACGTCTTCAATCGTTGTCGTACGAATCCCAATATCAATGACCCGTCCTCTTGTTGACCCGACTTGAATGACGTCACCAATGCCAAATTGCTTTTCAAAAATAATGAATAACCCGGCAATAACGTCTTCAATGAGACTTTGGGCGCCAAAGCTGATCGCTAAGCCAACAATCCCAGCGCCTACTAATAAGACCGGGGTATCAACGCCCCAGGCACTTAATACTAAGAAGATGGCAATCGCGGTTGTTGAATATTTCACGATACTTTTTAGTAAAAGCCAAATCGTTGATTGATGGTTTTTCCGTTTACTAAGGGGTACCAGAATAAATTCTAATAAGCGGTTAAGTAACCAGAAGAAAGCAATAATGACAATACTTTCGACTATGGTTAACCAATTATCGCGAACAATTTTCAATAAGTTGAAAAAGCGGCCAATCGTGTTATTGACAAAATCGCCAAATGGGGTTCCTTTCAAGAATTGATCGGCAATAACCGCAATGATTACAAGCGCCACGAAGATGACGACAATGACGACCGTTGACACAATCCTTCTAATTCTTTTTTGTTTTGCTTTGTCTTCCATACCTTTATCCTCCTAAAGTGTATATGTATAAATAAGTTCTTGGTCATATTGATTTTGATATGACTTACTTAAATATATTTCAAAATAGTTCGCCGTATTTTGGCTATAATCATACGTTCCTTCAAAGATTTTCCAAGGTGGTAAATCTGGGTTATCACGTGATGTTAGTTGTAAGAAATCAAGATAAGTTTTTGTCCCGTCACTGTTTTGTTGATAAACATAGACGAAAGCACCGGCAATAATATTACTTTCATCTAAATAACTAATGGCAATTGAAATTGATGGCGGAGTATCCATCTTTGTCACATTAGTGTTTTGCGAATATGATGGGCTCGTATAAGCGCTCACTGGCGCGGTTTCAAACGTTCTTCGTTCAAGGTGGAAAAGATCAAAATATTCGATGGTAACTTTCACACTATATAAGGAAGCCATTACTAAGTTGTCAAAGCGATACATCGTATTTTGCGGTGGACCTTGCGGATCAAAAGTTGGCAAGACAAAATCTTTTTCTTCAACGAGAATATCATCTTTAAATAATGAGACTTTTCCGTGCCAATCATAAAGGATATTTGCCATTAAATGCGTGTCAACCACCAAATAATTTGTCGAGAATTCGCGAATATATGGCGATAACTGGATAATGGTTGGCATGTCGACGGTCTTTGCTTTTAAGGTGTGGACACTCGATTGGTCATCGGCCAAAACGGCTAAATGGATTTTAGTGACACCGCTATAGATTGGGTCAAGAGTAAATGTTTGTTGGGCGGTAGTAAAAGGCACTACAATCGCTGGCTGCGGCTCGCTGACGGAACCAGGATTATCTTGACCTATTCCCCCATATTCATACGTATAACTTAAGCGTAAATTCGTTAATTTATTGTCGGGATTATTAGTCAATACGTCGACAGTGAAAACATAGGCATTATTGTCGGAACTTGTATAATCAATATTTAAAAAGATGGCGGTTGGTTCACTTTTGGCTAACACTTC